>CAJXAZ010000063.1 GCA_913050015.1 uncultured Gammaproteobacteria bacterium | reverse complement strand
TTTGCCTATGTCTTAGATGAAGATAAGTCTTTCTTTGATAAATGTAATAGAGGATTGGTGAACTTGGAAAGAATTCATACGGAAGAAATGCAATCGCATAGAAAGCATTTAAAAGAAACAATTGCCGAGCATTACAGACAAACAAACAGCATTAAAGCTAAAGAGTTAATTGAGGATTTTGATAGGTTTGAGCCTTATTTCTGGCTAGTCGTTCCAGCAGCTTCAAATATACAAGATTTACTAAAAGCAACGACAGCCAATGCAGCCTAGCTAAAAGCTTTTTGAAGGTTTCGTTGATTAAATTTATCTGTCTTAAATGCTTTCCCAGAAGAGTTAATTAATATTAAATTTAACTTTCCTTGAGAAACCTTTTTATCATTTAAAATAAATTGCTTTAAATCTTTATATTTATATTTTTTATATTCAGAATTTAACCCCAATGAGTCTATAAGGTTAATAACATTGTCGAGCTGATAATTTTTTATATGGCCTTCATGAAATGAAATTTTTGTAGCTATAACCATACCTATAATTACAGCCTCGCCATGGGTAATATTTTTATATTTATTAAAAGCCTCTACAGCATGTCCAAAAGTATGACCGAAATTTAAAATTGCTCTTATCCCGCTTTCTTTTTCATCTTCAGTAACAATCTTAGCTTTTGTTTTTATTGATTCCTCAATTATTTCCTCTAGGATTTTTAGTTGCCTATGCTTTATAGATTCTGAATTATCTTTAAGTAATTTATAGAGTTTTTTATTTCCTATAAAGGCGTATTTGATAACCTCACCCAATCCAGAATTGAATTCTTTTTCAGACAATGTCTCTATAAACTTACTACTTATCAAAACTAGACTTGGATTATTAAATGAACCAATCAAGTTTTTACCTTGCTTTATATTTATAGCAGTCTTACCACCGACTGATGAGTCCACTTGAGATAATAAAGTCGTAGGTATCTGGATGAAATCAATTCCTCTAAGAAATGTTGCGGCACAAAATCCAGTTATATCTCCAACAACCCCTCCACCAAGAGCAATCATACAGTCGGACCTATCAAATTTTAAGTCTGCTAATTTTTCTTGAATAGTCATAAAAGAAGAGAATGATTTAGATTTTTCACCTTTTTCTAGTACATGGACATAGAACTTCTTTTTATCTTTTAGGATCTCTTTTACTTCATTTAGATACTTTTTTGGAACACCTGAGTCAGTAACAATAAAGACTTTATTTTTTGTTTTTATATGACTTAATAAATTAGCTTTAGTTAAAGCATTTTTTGCAATAATCACATTATATTTTGAGGGAGCTTTTCCAACAGTGATAATTCTAGCCATAATTTTTTACTAGTTTAACAATCTCAGCTGCAACCTCTTGGCTAGATTTGCCTTCAGTATTTACTACATAATCGGCAACTTCTTCATAAAGACTTTCTCTTGTTTCATGGAGCTTTTTAAGAATTTCACCAGGATCTCCATTTTTCAGAAGCGGCCTATCTTTATCTTTTGATGTTCTTTCAAGTTGAGTTGCAATTGGGGTAGCAAGATAAAATACCGAGCCTCGAGAAGACAACATCTCTCTGTTTGCCTCTGAGAGAATAATTCCTCCACCAGTTGATAATACAATAGAATTTTTTTGAACCATTTCTTCTAAAACATTAGTCTCTCTTTTTCTAAAACCTTCTTCGCCCTCTAGGTCAAATATCCAATCTATAGATGCACCTGTCCTCGATTCAATTTCTCCATCTGTATCAAAAAAAGTCAGGAATAACTCGCCTGATATTATCTTGCCGACAGTTGATTTCCCCGATCCCATTGGACCAACTATGAATATGTTCATTTACAAAAATTATTTAAAATATAATAAGAATTTTAGCACTGAACTATATAAAATGGTCTATAAGATGATAAAAGATGTATTCTACCAAATAACGCTTTAAGTACATTATGTTAAAAATTATTAAAATTCTTTTCTATTTAGCTATTTCTGGCTGTGTAGCAGCAATTTTATTTATTCTTCTTTCATACCTTAGTTTAAAACCTAATTTACCTAAAATATCTCTTGTTGATGAAACAAATCTTCAAATGCCTTTAAAAATTTATACTAAGGACGAAGTTCTGATTGGTGAATACGGAGAAATCAAAAGAAGACCTTTAAAATTTGATGGAATTCCTTTAGATATTAAAAATGCTTTTCTTGCAGCCGAGGATGATGCTTTTTTTAAGCATCAAGGCATTAGTTATTCTGGACTTATTCGTTCTATAAAAAGATGTGTCGGCCCAAAAGGTTGTGTTGGTGGTGGCGGAACTATAACTATGCAAGTTGTGAGAGGATATCTTTTAACAAGAGATCAAACCTTGATAAGGAAAGCCAAAGAGATTTTTTTAGCTTTAGAATTAGAAGGCAATATGTCTAAAGAGGAGATTTTTGAACTTTATATTAATAGAAACTTTTTTGGTAATCGTTCCTACGGTATAGAAGCTGCTGCAAATACTTATTTTAATAAATCTACTTTAGATCTTAATCTTGCTGAATCAGCCTCTATTGCTGCAATGGCTCAGTCACCCTCCAGAGTTAATGCAATTAGATCTCCTGTAAAAACAAAACAAAGAAGAAATTGGATTCTTT
>CAJXAZ010000062.1 GCA_913050015.1 uncultured Gammaproteobacteria bacterium | reverse complement strand
CGTCAATAGTTGCAGAATTATGAGCCATGTCTATGGCCTTAAAGTGAATAGTGTCGCCCTTAGATACTTTAATTACAGCTGGTTCAAAAATCATATTTCCGCCGTCACCGGAATTAAGCATTTTTACAATATGCTCTGAGCCCTCGGATAATTCGACTTTTATAGCAGGCATGGTATCGGAGGAAACCGAAGAAGCTGCAGCTTTTGCTCCACATTCTTGACCTTCAACACAAACATTTACTTTAAGACTAAGTCTTTGTATAACTGAGTCATCGTACTTTTTTCCATTAAATATAAAGAGTGCGCATATAGGTAGGATATAAAGGTAGTGTTTATTTTTCATTTTCTTCCTAAGAGTTTGGTCTTTGTAATTCAACAACGTGATCAACAACTTTTAACATATCAGCAAGGCTTCCTTTCGCCTCAATAATATATGTACCATCAACCACAATCATTGGTACGGATGAGATCTTAAGTTGCCTTGCATACTTAATACTCCTATTAACTTTTTGCTTTACTGTAAAAGATTCCAAATATTGAGCCGTTACTTCTGGAGCAACACCAAATTTAGATAAGAAGTCTTGAATAGCTTTTGGGCTTTGGAGGAAATTACCTTCTTTATGAATAGTTACAAAAACAGCAGAATGAGTAGCCTGGTCTAGTTTTAATGCCTCTATAGTAAAGAATAATGCTGCATGAAGCTGATGAATTGGCCCCCATGTTATCGGCATTTTAATTAATATAGTGTCGTCTGCCTGCCTGGCTTCCCAAGAATTTATTGAAGGCTCAAAAGAGTAACAATGTGTACAGCCGTACCAAAATGACTCAGTTACTTCTACTATGCCATCTCTTTTAACTGGAAGAGGGTTATCAACCAAGCGATAATCTTTTCCTAGCTTATATTCGGCACTTACTGAAACTGCGAAAAAAGCTATTAGAAATAATTTAGAGAATTTTTTTAGATTTGGTTTCATTTGTATAGTCCATGCATGTAGTTTGCTAAAGCGTCAATTTCTTCATCACTCAGGTTTTGAGCAATTGATTGCATGACAAGTGCCTGCTCGCCAGCATTTCTTTCTTTAGATCGATAGGCTTTAAGGGTTGAAGTAAGGTAGCCAACTTGTTGTCCTGCCAAAGCAGGAAAACCTGCAAGGCTATTACCATTTCCATAAACTGAATGACATGCTGTGCAAGCTGGAATAGCTTTTTTCATATTCCCAAACCTGTATAACATCGAACCCATTTCTAAAAGCTCTTCATCATCTTTAGCCTGACCGCCAGACATTACTTGAGATTCATAAAAAGCTGCTATATCTAAGATATCACTATCTTGTAATGACTGAAGATATGGAACAACTGACATCATTAATGCATTGTTTCTTTCGCCAGCTTTAAAGTATTGAAGCTGTTCGTAAAGATATCTTTGGTTTTGTCCTGCTAGTTTTGGCCAATCTGAGCTAATACTATTACCGTCGGCGCCATGACAAGAAGCACAAACACCAACAAGAGCTGATCCTTTTTGCGCGTCACCAGATTTGAAGCCATGAGGCATATCTTCTGAATGAGAAGAGTCCTCAGCATTAATAGTAAATATTATGCTAAACGATACGATGAATACCAAAAATGATTTCATAAATTTAATAAGTATGTATTAGTGATGTGTATTATAAACATAGGTTGGTATGATATGAACGATTAAATGAAAAACCTTTTTAAAGAATCCGAATTTATGCTTGGGGTGACCAAGTTCAAAAATCTTCCTGAAGACGAAGGTGTAGAGATTTTATTGGCTGGAAGGTCGAATGCCGGGAAATCTAGCGCCCTGAATGCTCTTACAGAGAATCCTAAACTTGCAAGAATAAGCAAGACCCCAGGAAGAACAACTGAAATTAACTACTTTAGAGTTAATGAAACTTTGAAGTTTGTAGACTTGCCTGGCTACGGTTTTGCTAAATCAAGTTTTCATAAAAGAAAGGATTGGGCGCCCCTTTTAGAAGAATATTTTGCAAAGAGGCAATCCTTTAAGGCTGTGGTTATTTTTATGGATATTCGACACCCACTTAAAGACAGTGATAGAGATTTGATTGAGCTATGCAATAACTCAGATGTAGCTTTTATCCCAGTTTTAACGAAAAGCGATAAGCTTTCGAATAATCAAAAGAGTAAGGCTGTGGCTGCTGTTAATAGAATGATGCAAGACTGCGAAGCCATTGCTGTTTCTTCTAAGGACATTGTTGGCTTTGACAAGCTAACTAGGGCTATATTAGAATTCTGTTGATGCTTCAATATCAAGAACAGGATTGTGAACTCACTTTATCAGAGGGTTTGGAGTGTTATTACAATTCATTTCCTGAATCCAAAGAAGTTTTTAAAGATAACGATGAATCTGGTACCTTGTTAAGAGACCATGATTCTACTCACGTCATTTTTGGCCTTGATATATCTATAGAGCAAGAAGCTATTCTGGATACATGGGTTCTTTGGGGAAGTAAGTTCAAATGGAAATATTTATTTGGATATTCTAAGCTTCCACAAATTGCAGAACTTCAAAAAGGCATATTTAAAGAATTTGGATTTGCTGGTTTTATAAAGCTTTACTGGAAGGTTGGCGCCATAAAAAGAAAGGTTATTTA
>CAJXAZ010000061.1 GCA_913050015.1 uncultured Gammaproteobacteria bacterium | reverse complement strand
CCATCTATAAAAACGATATCTAAATCATCTTCTAAACTTTTTGCAGCCGATGCTGAATCACTAACTAAGGCTCTAATAGAGTTATCTAAGTTAAATTTACTTATGTTCTTAAGAAGAGTTGGCAGGGTATCAACTCTATTTTTTTTGTAATCAAATTCCTCTGGATCAAAATACTCTTGGCCTAACTGCTGTTCTTCTGAGCCTCTGTGATGATCAATAGTTACAAGATGTGTATTATTTTCCTTACAAGCTTGACCAATATAACAAGCTGACTTCCCACAATATGAACCTATCTCTACAGCAACTCCATTCAAGCAATACTCTTTTGTAAGCCTGAATAGAAATAAACCCTCTTCATGTGACAGGAACCCTTTTATATTATTAAATTCATCCATCTTTAGCATAAAAATCTTCCTTACCTAGAGTTGATTTAAATCTACGATGCTGCCAAAGATATTCCTCAGGATGAGATTTAATTTTATTTTCCATAAATAGATTTAGATCGATTGAGAAACTAATTTCATTAGTTTGATTTAAATGCATTTCTTGGATATCAAGAATGTATTTTTTATCCTCAATGAATGTATTTATAAAATATGTTTTGCAATTAGTGCTCTTTACGATTTTCAGCGGAGCTGAAATAGTTGCAGCTGGAATCCCAAAGAAATTTACAATATCAGATTGAGTCATTCCATAATCCTGATCAGTTGCATAAAGAACGGTTTTGCCTTTTTTGAGCCACCTGATAAATTTTAAAGGATTATTCCTATCGCAAACTCCCTGCATACTCATCAGCCTTCCTGAGCCTTGAATAGAATCAAACGAATCAGAGTTATGAACTCTCTCTACTCCATATATTTCAGAATTCATTGCAATTAAACGAGCATCCAGCTCAAGGTGAAGTGAGTGTTTAAAAAATAGCAAAACACCTTTTTTATTTTTTTGCTCATCAAGTAATATGTCCAAACCTCTAATATCATAATCAATTGAGCTATTTATTCGTCTGTCAGACCAAAACCATGAAATACCAGAATCGAAAGGAATTCTTCCAGAGAGTAATATGTTTAATTTGTGAATCTCTTCTCTTTGAGATTCGTCAACCGCAGGAAGACATAGATCAATATTTTTCTTACTAAAGTTATTTCTTTTCATGGAGCTTAGATAAAGCATTCGACCTAAAACTTGACCTAAAATCAAGTGAACAGATCTAGGTAGAAGCATTATAAGCTTCCACAAAATAACAAGAAATTTTAATAAAACTCTATTCATTTGTTTATAAGTTGTATTATTACATTATTAATTTAGATCAATTGTAAATGAAACTTTCTTTATATAATTTTTTATTACTTCTTATGGTTCCTTTTATGGTCTCTAGATTGCTAATAAAGAGCCTAAGAGACAGGGATTACAGATTAAATTTTAGTAATAGATTGGGCATTTATAAAAAATCTAAATCATCAAATATTGTTTGGTTTCATGCCGTTAGTCTGGGGGAGGTTATATCTTCTCAGCAAATAGTGGTGGAGATTCTTAAAGAATATGATGTTGTCTTGTCAGTGTCGACGCCAACTGGGCTTAGAGAAGCAAAAAAGATTTTCGGAAATTCACTAGAGGTTGTATATGCCCCATGGGATTTCATTCTTTTTGTTAATGGTTTTTTTAAATCATTCAACCCAGTTGCTTTAATATTATTTGAAACTGAGATATGGCCATCAATGATTTCAAAAGCTCATCAAAGCAATATTCCGGTGATTATATCTAATGCCAGAATGTCAGAGATATCTTATAAAAAATATATAAAGTTTGGCTTCTTCTTTGCCGATACTATGAAGAAAATATCGTTAGTTTTTGCTCAAAGTGATGATCATAAGACTCGCTTTAATAAACTTGGAGTCTCTCTCGATAAGATTGAGAAGGTAGGGTCCGTTAAATTTGATATCAATGCAATATTGGATAATTCCATAAAAATAGAATCTGATGAAAAGTTTATACTTGCTGCAAGTACTCATAAAGGAGAGGATGAGTTAATTATTAATGCCTTTATTAAGCTACGAATTGAGTTTAAAGATTTAAGACTAATCATTGCCCCAAGACATCCTGAGAGAGCCCAATCAATTCAATCTTTGGTCAGTGGGAATAATTTAATTAGCGCTATTTCATCAATAGTTCCTCAAAAATTCGATAAAAATGATGTCATTATTATCAAGGCAACTGGAATAATGAGAGAACTTTATGCAAAAGCCTCAATAGCATTTATCGGCGGAAGCCTATTTAAAGAATATGGTGGACATAACATTATCGAAGCAGCTACTGAAAAATGTCCCTTTATAGTTGGACCACATATGCATAACTTTGAAGATATCGTAAATCTTTTTACAGAAAAGAATTCATGTATTAAGTTAGGTCATAAAAAAGACATATTTAATGCATTTCAGACCTTGCTAAATGACACTAAATTAAGTGATGATATGATATCTAGAGCACTAAATATTTGTACAGATAACAAGGGCTCTACCAGAAAACAATATACAAAGATTTTAAATACTATTAGAGGAGAAGACGGTGAAGCTAGTAACAGCAATAATTAAACCATTTAAACTAGAAGAAGTTCGCGCATCTCTTGATAGTATTGGTGTCAC
>CAJXAZ010000060.1 GCA_913050015.1 uncultured Gammaproteobacteria bacterium | reverse complement strand
ATCTTTTGTTAGTTGAGTTTGTGAGCTCAGGTAAAAATCTGATTCATAAGTAATATCAATAATGAAGTTCTTTGCTGATAAGTTAGAACAACACATTGCCAACAAAGCTGATAAATAAATATTAGTAAACTGACGCATCTATAATTTTTTTGACAATATCTTTGTATGAAAGTCCAATAAAACCTCCTGATTTAGGAACACAGCTATGAGATGTCATGCCAGGAACTGTATTAATTTCAATCACATAAAATACACCATCCCTGTCTTGTAAAAGGTCAACTCTTGCGCAGCCACTGCATCCCAAGGCATTGTAAGCATTTAACGAAATCTGATTTATTTCATTTAATGCTGCGTCAGATAGCTTTGTCTCAACCAAATCAGTTTCATTAGAAATATATTTTGCATCATAGTCATAAAACTCATTATCCGTGACTATTTCTATTGCCGGCAAACATTTATTGTTGATTATAGTTACTGTAAATTCCTTTCCATCTACATACTCTTCAAATAAGAAGCCTCTTTTACGATTAGTACATAATTCATAGGATTTCTTTAGATCCTCATCATTGGTAATTTTAAAAATATCTACGCTTGAGCCATCTTCCTCTGGTTTAAGAAATATTGTTTTAAAAGGCCTAAATTTATTAAAAGATTCACCTTGCAATCCACTCTGTAAAATATCTTTACTAAACTCGCTTATCTCAAGCCATTTAGGAGTATTTATATTATTTGCTTTCAATATTTCTTTGGATTTTCTTTTATTCCACGTATTTACACATGCAGAAGATCCAGATCCAGTAAATGGAATGTTTAGTTCTTCTAATTTTTTTTGGAGACCGCCGCCTTCGCCTTCGAAGCCATGTAAGGCAATAAATATTAGATCATTATTTTTAAGCTCGGCGAGGTCTGTAAGGTCATTGTAGTCAATTAAATTAGATTCATAACCAAGTGCACAGACTGCCTCATGAACTCCACCACCACTCTGCAAAGATATCTCCCTTTCAGATGAAGAGCCTCCGTAAATCACCGCTATGTTCTTTAGATTTTCCATTTATCTTTTATTGACTCGCATACACCGGAAACGCTTCCAGCTCCCTGAGTAACAAATATATCGAACCTGTCTGACCTAGCTTCAATAATTTTTAAGATATCATCATGATCTTTAATATGGGATATATCTTTATGTCCTAGTTGTTTTATAGTCTCAACTATTGTTCGTGAATTTATTCCCTTAATTGGTTTCTCACTAGCCGCATATATATCAAGAAGGATAAGTGAATCAATTTTATTCAAAACATTTATAAAATCATCAAAAAGCTGTGCTGTTCTAGTATATCTATGTGGTTGAAAAACCATACATACTCTGCTTTTAGGATATTCCTCACGAATAGCCTTAATATTAGCTAATATCTCAATAGGGTGATGTCCATAGTCGTCTATTAAAATTTTACTATTTAGATTGATTGATAAATCATGCTTTTCATACCTTCTACCAACTCCAGTAAAGTCTTTAATTCCTTTTTTAATATCCTTTAGAGGTAAGCCCTCTTCAATACAAACAGCAACCGATGCAGCAGCATTGAATACATTATGTAGACCTGGGATTTGTAATTGGAAGGCATGTATCTTATTTCTCTGATGATCTTTAATTTCAAAGAATTGATATCCATCTTTAAATTCTGCACCTAAGATTTGAAAGTCTGATTTATGTGACTTGCCGAACGTAATTTGTTTTCTTGATATTCTCTTAGCTATTTTCTTTATATTTTTGTCATCCCTATTAATTACCATGTATCCAAAAAAAGGTACATTCTCAGAAAATTTAACAAATGCATCTAAAAGGTTCTCAAAATTATTATCATAGTGAGCTAAATGATCATCATCTATATTTGTAAGAACTGCTACATCAGGCTGAAGATGTGTAAATGATCCATCACTTTCATCAGCTTCTGCTATTAAATAACTTCCTTCACCTAAGTCTGAATTTTCATCAGTGCTGAGAACTTTCCCTCCTACAACATATGTCGGACTCAGATTAGCTTGGCTGAAAATTTTAGCAATCATGCTAGTTGTGGTTGTTTTGCCATGACTTCCAGCAACAGCAATACTTTCATATCCTTTCATAATACTTCCGAGCATTTCAGCCCTGGGTATTATGGTTATTCCTTTGTCTTGAGATTCAATTATCTCAGGATTTTTTTTATCGATGGCAGATGAGACAACTACAAGGTTAGCTCCTTTGATTTGATTTTTTTTGTGTCCTATATAGACCTTTGCTCCATTTTTTCTTAATTTTTTTAACTCAGATGAGTCGCTTAAGTCAGAACCAGAAATCTTGTAACCTTTTTGCAATAAAACTCTAGCAATACCAATCATGCCGGCGCCACCGATTCCTACAAAATGTATATTTTTAATTTTTTTGAAAAAATTCATCTTATGCCTAAACTTTCTATAACTTTTGTTGAAATAGTTTGAGCTGCTTTTATATGATCCATATTATTATTTTCTTTCCATTTTTTGAAAAGGCCCTGAGAAATTATGCTATTAATCTTTTCCTTTAAAGCAGTCTCGCCAGATTCTTCTAGATGAATTATACCCATATTAATACTCTCAATATGTTTGGCATTATAAAACTGATGATTATCAATTGATGATGGAAGAGGAATCATTAGCACACCCTTCGACATTGAGGTAATTTCTGAAATACTCAATGCACCTGACCTGCTAATAATAAAATCAGACCAAT
>CAJXAZ010000059.1 GCA_913050015.1 uncultured Gammaproteobacteria bacterium | reverse complement strand
ATTAATGCTATTAGCCACTTTATTCCAATTAGACTAAATAGGAAAATAAACAAAGATATGGAACCAAGCCAGATAATAATATTTTTATATCCAAGTAAAAAATCTAGAATAGAATTTAAATTGGTTATTTCCATAATTACTTACCCTTTTTCTAAATAATGATTTAGTATAGCAAAGACTAAAAAGCTAATTTTTTTAGTTGTTAAAAATCAATATTACATAAATAATTTTGCCTAAGAAAACCATTACAGATATATGCGAAATCGCCCTTGGTGACAACAAGGCTATGGATATTTTATCCCTCGATATTAAAGGTATTTCATCCTTCGCTGATGTAATAATTATTGCAACTGCCTCTTCAAATAGGCATGCAAAATCTCTTTCAGAAAAGGTAGTCGAGGCAGTCAAAAAAAATAAAATGACCGTACTTGGTGTTGAGGGAAAAGCAGAATCTGGCTGGATATTAGTGGACTGTGGTGAGGTGGTTATAAACGTAATGAAGGGTGATATAAGAGAGTTCTATGATCTAGAAGGTCTATGGGGAGAGAATACACTCTTAAACGCTCCTGGTTAGATGGTCCTTAATATAATTAGCGTTGGCAACAAGCTGACCTCCTGGGAATCTCAAGGAATTGAGTATTATCAAAAACAGCTTCCTAAAAATATTTCTTTAAACTTTATAGATATTAAGGGTCAGCAGCATCCCAAAAGATCAATTGATGAAGTAAAGAAATTAGAATCTGAATTAATACTTAATAAAATTTCAGATGGCGACTATATAATTTCTTGGGATTCGAGAGGTAAGAAAGTCGATAGCAAAGAGTTTAGTAGATTCTTTGAAGACTCTATGCTGACAAACTTAAAGCTTAATTTTATCATTGGTGGCTCTTTCGGACTCCCTGACAAGATTATTGATATATCAGATAAAGTTTTCTCGGCCTCTAGTTTTACTTTTCCTCACAGACTTTTTAGAATAATATTAGTTGAGCAGATTTATAGATCCTTTTCTATAATCAACAAGGCGCCTTATCACAAATGATTGAACTTGAAGAACGAAATCTTGAAAAGAAAAGTTTCTTTAAGAGACTGGTTTTGATTTATTTCTTCTTTGGAGTTTTATTCTCCCTTTTTATCTTCCAAACATACTCTTTGCAAGTATCAAGTTTCTCAGATTACGCATCAGCTTCTTTAAAAAATAAAACAAGAGATATGCTAGTTCAGCCTTCGAGGGGAATTATCTATGATAGAAAGGGAAATATTCTTGTTAATAATGTTCCAAGTTATAGCTTAATAATAAAACCCTGGAAGATAGAAAGCTTAGACAGCTTTATCTCAAGCATTGGAAAAGTTATTTCGCTTAATGAAAAAGAGATGAATTATGTCAATGAAAATTTTAAAAAGAAAGCTGCCTATAATAGAGAGCTTACTGTTAAAAGCAACCTGACACCTGAAGAGATTGCTATATTTGAGGTTAGGAGTTACAAATATCCCAATGCCTTTATCGATGTGAGATATAGCAGACAAAGCAAATATCCAGATCTATTTTCACACGCCATAGGCTATGTTGGCGGTGTTAGCAATGATGAGCTTTCAGAGATATTCTCTGAACAGAACTTAAAGCAGATCGAAACTTTATATAAATATTCAAATGGCTATTTGATTGGAAAAACCGGCATCGAATATACCTATGACAATTTGCTAAGAGGCTCTTTTGGAAAGAAAACATACGAGGTTGATGCTGCTGGAAGGTTTTTAAGAGAGCTTGAATACATACCAGCTGTAAGCGGCGGTAATTTATTTACTACTTTAGATCTTGAAGCTCAGGAAACAGCATTAGTACAAATGAATAAGCGAAGAGGGGCTGTAGTTGCTGTTGAAATAGAAACAGGATCTATAGTTACTTATTTAAGCTCACCATCTTTCTCAGTTAATGATATTGCTGGTGGTATCTCTACTAAAGATTTCAATACTTTATCAAAAAATGCAGATAAACCTTTTTTTGATAGAGCTGGACAGGGAAGATACTCACCAGCTTCTACAATAAAGCCTTTAATAGGACTGTTCGGTCTGCAAGAAAAAATTATTAATTGGGATTTTACAATTGATGATCCAGGATTTTTTATTCTCCCAGAAGACCAAAGAGTTTATCGTGGTTGGAAGAAAGGAGGACACGGAATAATTAGTTTGAATGATGCATTAATCCAAAGTTCTAATACTTTCTTTTTTTCTTTAGCTTACAAAGCAAATATTGATAAATTAGTTAACTATCTCTCAGAATTTGGTTTCGGAAAAAATCCATGCCTTGATTGTTTCAATTCTGATATAGGCTTGCTACCGAGCCCAGAGTGGAAGATGAATAATTTAAATTTTGGTTGGTTTAAAGGAGACACTGTAAATTTAGGAGTTGGACAGGGCTATTTAAGTGCTACGCCACTTCAACTTTCCTATTATTCTGCTTTTCTGGCAAACAAAGGTAGTTTGAATAAACTCTCCTTTATAAAAGGTGATAATTCTGAATCTTTAGGCCTGAATAATTCTGCAATTACAGAACTAGATTGGGATAAGATTCACGCTAGTATGGTTGGGGTAATCGAAAACCCAAAAGGAACTGCTAGAAGATTAAAATCTCTAAAATCTTATATTATTGCTGCTAAATCAGGAACAGTTGAGCTTGTAAGTACGGACACTAAAGAAGACTATCAACTTGTGAGAGAGAATAAGGGTAATCGAGACCATGCAATTATTATTGCTTTTGGCCCTATGCCAAATCCAAAATATGCTGTTAGTGTAGTAATTGAAAATGGAGAGAGCGGAGGTTCAGTTGCTGGACCGGTTGCTATAGAAGTTTTAAACAGCCTATTAAATAAATGAAAAAGAAATTAAATTTTACAAAATTTAGCATTTA
>CAJXAZ010000058.1 GCA_913050015.1 uncultured Gammaproteobacteria bacterium | reverse complement strand
CACCGACCTCACCCTTATCAGGGGTGCGCTCTAACCAAGCTGAGCTACAGACCCGTATTTCAACTGAAAGGCATTTTACAGCCTAAATTAAAAAGATAAAAGAGGTATGAGGATTCTTATTGCTTATTGAGTTTTGAAAGATCTATATAAACTGAAATAAACGTAACCCCAAGGGATAACAATAATATATTCCACTAGACCTAAAAGTATATATTGAGCAATGCCAGGAACTAGCAATGACTGGACTATAGATGCTACCAGCATAGTAATTAAAAAGAATAATAATGTTAATCCAAATAATATACCTCCATGCTCATCAGTCTTTTCCCATGATAGTTGTAATGATTCAGTGATGCTTTTATTTTCAAACATTATAAAAGGAGCAAATAATGAAAGCCTGCCTGCTATATAAAAAGCAGGAAGAATAAGAAGAAAGGCGCTAAAAAATACAGCTATCGATGCTAAAAGATAGGCTCCAAGAATAGGAAAGAATTTTTTTAACCCGCTAAATAATGCAGATAAAGGCTCAATGTCTATGCCCTCTTCTTTGGCGTTATAAGCAACAAAAAGACCGCCTATAAAAGAAATACTCAAAACCATTCCTAGTAATCCAATGGTACCAATAACCATGCTGTTATCTTCAATGAAAGTCATAAGATCTTCTGGCTGAGTAACGTTTTGCACTGGTGCAATAAGAGAAGCAGTGGCTATTTCAACTGCCATTACAGGAGCTGCTAGTATTAAAAAGTATTGCCAGTTATTAAAAGCAAAATTCCATGCATGTTTGAATTGATTCATTGGATAATTGTAAAGTATTATGAAATCTATGCATAAAATAAATATACAACTAGCAGCGGTTATAGCAGTGACTATTATCGTTAGCTGCTCACCCAATATAAAAGATATGAGTTACCCAGAATCAAAAAAAGTAGAATTCAGTGAAAATCTTCACGGTTATGAAGTTGAAGATTCTTATAGATGGCTTGAGGATTTTACCAGCGAGGAATCTGTAGATTGGGTTGAAAGACAAAATGCCTTTACAAAAAAATTCATTGGCAAAAATAGTTATAAGAAATCTATAGCTAAAGATCTTAAAAAAATATGGGGCAATGAATCCATTAGCACACCATACAAAGTCAAAGATAAAACTTTTTATTCATTTAATGATGGTTCATGGCAGCAAAGTAAATTAATGGTCAAGGATTGTGATGACTGTGAAGAAAGAGTTTTACTAGACCCAAACAATCTTTCCGAAGATGGAACTGTTTCATTGGGTGGAACAAGTGTTAGTAGTAACGGATCGTTATTAGCTTATTCGATTTCTGATGGCGGATCAGATTGGAGAACATGGAAGGTTCTAGATATAAATTCAGGCGAAGTACTTAACGATAATATCGAATGGGCAAAATTTTCAAATGCGACATGGGAGAATGATGATTCTGGATTCTATTATCAAAAATATGAAGAGCCAAAAGATGAGCTTTTAAAAGAACTTAATTCTAGTCCTGAGTTAATGTTTCATAAAATAGGCACTGATCAATCAGAAGATATTATTATTTATGAAAATCCTGATGAACCTAGATGGGGATGGGGCATTACTGTTGTCGAAGACTCTAAAATAAAATTTCTTTCTATCTCTGAGGGTACTGACGAGCGAAATAGGCTTTATGTTCAACTTGAATCTGGAGCAAGTTTTATTCCATTAATAGATGAGCTAATAGGCGCATATCAATTCTTGGGTAACAAAGAAAATATCTTTTGGTTCTATTCAACCGAAGGCTCTATAAATGGAAAAGTTGTTTCATTAGAAATAAAAAATGGTTCTTTTGTTTGGAATGATGTCATTTCCCAAACTGATAACTCAATAAGAAGTGTCAATCTTATTAATAACTCTATCGCTGTTAGTTATTTAGTTGATACGTTCTCAGAAGTTCATTTCTTTTCTCTTGAGGGCGAATATAAAAATAAATTAGCTACGGATAAGAAAGGAACTATTAGCGGATTTTATGGTGGTCTTAAGGATACCTCTAGCTATTTTTCTTTTACTAATTTTGTAACTCCTAGGGAGATTTATAAAATTGATTTAACAGATCTTTCACAAGAATTATTTTGGAAAGAAGATTTAGACGGCTACGATTCAAATGAATACGTATCGGAATTTACATTTTATGAATCAAAGGATGGAACGCAAATACCTATCCATATCAACTATAAAAAGTCGTCAACAATTGCTAAAGAGACTCCATTGCTTCTATACGGATATGGTGGTTTTAATATTTCTATACTTCCTGGATTCAGCAAAGGCTATACCGCTTGGATGAACCAAGGAGGAGTAGTTGCTGTAGCTAATTTAAGAGGTGGTGGTGAATATGGAGATGCTTGGCACGAAGATGGCATGCTACTTAACAAACAGAATGTTTTTGATGATTTTGCATACGCTGCTAAGTACCTTCACAACAAAAAAATTGGATCTCCAGAAACAACAGCTATAGATGGAAGGTCAAATGGCGGACTGCTTGTTGCTGCAACAATGTTACAAAATCCTAATTTATTTAAAGTTGCCATACCTCAGGTAGGTGTCTTAGATATGCTGAGGTTTCATAAATTTACAATTGGCTGGGCTTGGGAAAGCGACTACGGATCTCCAGATGATAAAGAAGAGTTTGAAAATCTCTTAGCTTATTCTCCTCTGCATAATATTAAAAAAGGTGCCTGCTATCCGACAACATTAGTAACAACAGCTAAAAGGGATGATAGGGTTGTTCCATCTCATTCATTTAAATTTGCTGCCAAACTTCAAGAGTATCAAGGTTGTGATAATCCAATCTTAATAAGAGTTGAGGGAAGAGCTGGCCATGGAGCTGGAACACCTAGAAATAAGCAAATTAATCAGATTGCAGAAATTTATGGATTTGCTTTATTAACTATTAACGAAAAGTAAGAAGTTAATCTATT
>CAJXAZ010000057.1 GCA_913050015.1 uncultured Gammaproteobacteria bacterium | reverse complement strand
ATCTCACCAGCTTTAACTACTTGTCCACCGTATCTTTTAACACCAAGCCTCTTGGCGTTGGAATCTCTACCGTTTTTAGTGGAACCACCTGCTTTCTTATGTGCCATTATTTACTCGCTAATTTAATATCTTTAATTTCAACTTGAGAATGCCTAGCTCTGTGACCGATTCTTGTCATGCTGTGCTTTCTTCTTCTAAAACGAAGAATAGAAATTTTATCAGACTTAACTACGTCCAGAATCTCTGCTGTGACTGTTACATTTGATAGATAAGGTTGACCAATTTCAACATTATTATCATCAACATATAACAATACGTTTTCAAAAGTTATTTTTGTTCCAGGCTCGTCTTTCAATAAGTCGACAGGTAAGTACATACCCTTCTCGATTTTATGTTGTTTTCCACCTGATTCTATTACTGCGTACATATTTATATCCCTAAAGGTGGCAAAATATACGCTTTAATGAAGAATTTATCAATACTTATGTATAATTTTGCTTTAATTATTATCCAATCATGACAAAACACCACTCAATACAAAAAGAACTTACTGTTGTAAAAAGTCTAATTAAAAATGAAATCATTGAAGAGAAGACTATTTCAGATCTTTACAAATATATTTTTAAATCAAATGGAAAACAATTAAGAGGTAGATTAAGCCTTGTTGCTTCATCTATAAATAGAAAAAAAGGAAAGAAAAGGTTAAAGCTTGCAGCAATTATTGAGCTTCTTCATACAGCAACACTGGTTCATGATGATGTTGTTGATGAGTCACCTACTCGAAGAGGAGAGAAATCTGTTAACAATATATGGTCAAACTCGCATGGTGTTTTAATAGGTGATTATATTTACTCAAAAGCTTTCATGCTTATGGTCGAGCTTGGAAATAATAAGATACTAGACGAGCTTTCAAAGGCAACGAATGATATTTCAAAAGGCGAACTCATTCAGCTTGATGCAATAGGTAACAATAAAATAACATTAAGAAACTTGGAAGATATTAGTTACTATAAAACGGGAAGATTATTTGAGGCTGCTGCAAAGTGCGGAGCTATTCTTGCAGATGCCGATGCTAAATATATAAAAAATATTACAAACTGCTCAAAAAACTTAGGGATAGTATTTCAAATAAAAGATGATTTATTAGATTATTCAGAAGATAGTTCAGTAATAGGAAAACCTGTTTTTCAAGATTTAAAAGAGGGTAAGGTTACCTACCCTTTCTATTTTGCATACAAGAATGCTGATGATTTAGAAAAGGTAAAACTTGAATCCTTTTTAGGTAAAAAAAACATCAATCAAAAAAATGCATTTAAATTAATTAAAGGCCTCAATGGAATTAAAGAAACTGAAATGCTAGCACTTAAATATATAAAAGATGCTGCTAAATCTGCGAACCTGATTGAAGATAAAAATATTAGTAAAGAAATGATAGAATTAGTTAATTCAGCAATGTACAGGAAGAAATGAGTTTTGAACCTCAACAAAGCTATTCAAAAGAAGATTTAATTGAATGCGCAAATGGAAATCTCTTTACTAAAGAAGGGGATGGAAGGTTACCAGCAGATCAAATGTTGATGTTTGATGAGATTTCAAATATTGATAATTTTGGTGGTGAGTTTCAAAAAGGAAATATCACTGCAATTTTGAATATAAACCCTGATTTATGGTTCTTCGATTGTCATTTCAAAAAAGATCCTGTGATGCCTGGTTGCTTGGGGCTTGATGCTATGTGGCAACTTTTAGGCTTTTATCTTTTATGGTCAGGACTTCCAGGTATTGGAAGAGCTCTAGGTGCAGAAAAAATTAAATTCTCTGGCCAGGTCCTTCCTTCTGCAAAAATAGTTAGGTACGAAATAGATATTAAAAGAATAATTAATCGCGGAGCTGTACTTGGTGTGGCTAATGGTAAAATGTTTGTTGATGATAAAGAAATTTACAACGCTGAAAAACTTAAAGTAGGCTTATTCAGTGATCCGGGTAGTTTTTAATTTATGAAAAATGTAGTAGTAACAGGCGTAGGAATTAAATCTTGTATAGGCAATACCTATAATGAAGTTCTTAAAAGTCTCCAAGAAGGTAAGTCAGGTATAACTGCAAATCAATCTTATGCTGATCTGGGTTTTAGAAGTCAAATATCTGGTTCTATTAATCTAGATTACTCAGAATTAATTGATAGAAAATTATTAAGGTTTATGGGCGAAGCTTCAGCATATTCTTATCTTGCAGCAAAGGATGCTATTAAGATGTCTGGTCTGGAAGAGGAATATCTTAATTCACCAAGGGTAGGAATAGTTGCTGGTTCAGGTGGTTCCTCTACTAGAGTTTTGCTATCTACTTCAGATATTACTAGAGAAAAAGGACCTAAGCGAATTGGACCCTATGCAGTTACTAAATCAATGGCAAGTTCTATTTCTGCAATTCTAGGAACTGCTTTCAAGCTAAAGGGCATAAACTATTCTATATCTTCAGCCTGCGCTACAAGCGCGCATTGTATTGGACATGGCGCAGATTTGATAAGATCTGGACAACAAGATATTGTTATTGCTGGCGGAGGAGAGGATGAGCACTGGAGCTCTTCGAACTTATTTGATGCAATGGGAGCTCTCTCTTCAAAATTTAATGAAACACCAACAATAGCATCCAGGCCATATGATAAAAATAGGGATGGTTTTGTTATAGCTGGAGGGTCTGGAATTTTAATTTTAGAAGAGGAGGAGCATGCTAAAAAAAGAAATGCGAATATCTTAGCTAAGGTTTCTGGTTATTTCGCTACTTCTGATGGTTACGATATGGTCGCTCCGTCCGGAGAAGGAGCTTTGAGATGTATGCAAGGGGTCCTTGATAATTATGGGTCTTCAGTAGATTACATTAATACTCATGGTACTAGTACTCCTGTAGGTGATATTGCAGAACTTAATGCTATTAGAGAGCTGTTTGCCAATGAATGTCCAATTATCAGTTCTACTAAATCGATGACCGGGCACTCGCTTGGAGCAACAGGAGCTCAAGAAGCTATATATTCAATAATGATGCT
>CAJXAZ010000056.1 GCA_913050015.1 uncultured Gammaproteobacteria bacterium | reverse complement strand
TAATAGAATCAGAATGTTGCTACTTGGTGCTATAAGATTAAAATAGTTGTTATGTTTTTTTCAGATAATAAATTTACAGCCGAATCATTAATAGTTCCAAAGCTAATAGAAGATTCTGTTTTTCTAAATACCGATACTATTTCAAGTAATGCGAAACAGATAATAGATGCGTGTAGAGCCAATAAAAAAGAAAGAACTATGCTGGATGCTTTTCTAAGTGAGTATGGCTTAGATAACAATGAAGGCGTTGGTTTGATGTGCTTAGCAGAGTCAGTTTTGAGAATTCCAGACAGGAAGACTAGAGATCTTATTATTTCTGAGAAACTTTCAGAAGGAAGATGGATAGACCACTTAAATAAAGCTGATAGTCTTTTTGTAAATGCCTCAACTTGGGGATTATTGTTGGCTGGTAAGGTTGTTAATACTCCTGAAGAGTGGACAAAAAGCCCAAATAAATTTTTAAGCTCCTTGATCTCTAAGTCAGGAGAATTCCCTATAAGAAATGCAGTACTCGCAGCGATGCATATACTCAGCCAAGAATTTGTTATGGGAAGAGACTTCGATGATATTGCTAAAATAAAAGATATTGAAAGTGAAGTTTATTCATTCGATATGCTTGGCGAAGCAGCTAGAAATGCTGATCAAGCCGAGGCATATTATTCATCTTATAAAAATGCAATTGATGAGGTTGGTAAAATTAACCTTATAAAAACTAGATCTAATGGAGTTTCAATAAAAATATCTGCTCTATATCCTAGATATGAAATGCTTAAATTAAGTGAAATTGAATTAACGCTAATACCTAAATTAATTTCGTTAATAGAATATGCCAAAGATAAAAATGTCGATATAACCATTGATGCTGAAGAGCAAGACAGGCTTGATATCAGTTTGGAAATAATAAAGAAAATTGCATATTCAGAAAAAATTAAGGACTGGTCTGGTTTTGGAATCGCACTCCAGGCTTATGGCAAGAGATCTATAGATGTTATTGACTGGTTAGATGATCTATTGAAGAAGAGAGCTCCTATGCATCTTAGGCTAGTCAAAGGCGCCTATTGGGATTATGAAATAAAGCATGCTCAAGTATCAGGCTACAAAGACTATCCAGTTTTTACTAAAAAATCTTTAACTGATCTTTCCTTTCTTGCATGTGCAAAAAGAATATTTGAAATAGAATCAATTTATCCAAAATTTGCTACTCATAACGCTCACACTATTTCAGCTATCTGTCACCTAGGACAAAATAAGAATTATGAATTTCAAAGGTTATATGGAATGGGAGAATTACTTTATAAATGTTCAAATGATATTTTGCAGCATGGTAAAAAAGTTTCTATTTACGCTCCGATTGGAAAATACAAAGATCTCCTACCTTATTTAGTAAGAAGGTTGCTTGAAAACGGGGCTAATAGCTCATTTATTAACAGGCTCCTAGATCCTGAGACTGATTCAAGCTGGTTAGCAAGCGGGCCTCACGATAAAATAAAAGAAGAAAAGAAAGATATACCATTACCAGAAAATATATTTATGAACAGAAAAAATTCGAAAGGCCTAGATTTAACTCAAGCTCAAGAAATTGAAAAACTTAATAATGGGTTGCAAGCATTCAAAGATAAAAAAATTCATGCTACTTCAATTTATATAGGAAGAGATTCTAAAAGCACTATTACAAATAAGATCTTATCTATAGCTGATGACTTAGAAATTGGATCAGTTGATTTAGATAATACTTCTGAGATCCTAGAGTGCCTTAATAAAAATAAATCCAGGGACTGGTCTGAAAAAAATGTAGATGAAAGATCAGATATCTTGAAAGCTATTGCTAACGATATCGAGGCAAATCCCTACGAGCTAATCTATTTCTTAATGCATGAAGCTGGCAAGACTATTCACAATGCCATGGATGAAATTAGAGAGGCGATTGATTTCCTTAGATATTATTCTGAAGAAATCATAAAAATTCATAATAGAGATTCAGTTCTTGATGGCCCTACTGGTGAAATTAATACTCTGTCATATTCCGAAAAAGGTCATTTTCTTTGCATTAGTCCTTGGAATTTTCCGGTAGCAATTCTTATTGGGCAAATCAGTGCTGCTCTTGCTTGTGGAAATAGGGTTACTGTCAAACCATCTGAACATACATCTATTCTAGGATATCTGGTAACCAAGAAATTTCATGAGCATGGAGTTCCTATTAGCGCACTAGAACTGATATTAGGAGACGGAACATACGGAGATGCTCTATCAAATATTGAATCTATTAAAGGAGTAGCTTTTACCGGCTCTTTGAACACAGCCAAAAAGATTCAATCTAACCTAATTATTAATCATAAAGAGATTGTTACCTTAATTGCAGAGACTGGAGGAGTTAATGTAATGATGGCAGATTCAAGTGCCCTCTTAGAACAAGCAACTGATGACATTATAAGATCGGCTTTTGATAGCTCAGGGCAAAGATGTTCTGCTCTAAGGGTTCTATGCATACAAGATGATATTTATGATGACCTCTTAACAATGCTTAAAGGCAGTATGAGGGAGCTAAAAATTGGAAATCCGGAAAACCTTGATACTGATATTGGACCAATCATCAATGATGTTTCTTTTGAAAAATTATCTACATACATTGAAAACTGCAAACAAAAAGGCATGCCGGTATATCAATCTACGGATGAAAATTACAGCAAACATATAGCCCCAACTTTAATTGAAATAGATAAATTTTCAGATATAGAAGAAGAGCAATTTGGCCCTATTCTTCATGTTTTTAAATTTACTTCAAAGAAAATAGAAACACTTATAGATGATATTAATAACAGTGGCTTTGGTCTTACTATGGGAATTCATACAAGAATCGAATCAAGAGCAGATCTTTTTAGTCAGAAATGTAATGTAGGAAATATTTACATTAATAGAGATATGGTTGGTGCTGTTGTAGGCTCTCAGCCATTTGGTGGCAGAGGTTTATCAGGAAGCGGTTATAAAGCTGGTGGTCCAAACTATCTTTTACAGTTTATGGATGAAAAAGTAATTTCAAAAAATTCAGTAGCATTCGGCGGCAATGCAGAGCTATTAAATATTCAAGAGGATAAATGATTGGGTTCAAGAGGATTCCAAAAAGGTTAGTACTAGTAACCTTTGTATCTTCAGTTGTATTGATTT
>CAJXAZ010000055.1 GCA_913050015.1 uncultured Gammaproteobacteria bacterium | reverse complement strand
TGTGTTAAGCCTACCGCCAGCGTTCAATCTGAGCCATGATCAAACTCTTCAATTAATATCATGTTTTGTTGATTTTTATAAAAAATCTAAATTATTTTTTCTCGTTTATGAACACCCACACGAGTAACCAAATATTTTTAAAGAACAACCGCCTCTGAGGACGGACGCGTATTCTACCTAAGTTATTTTCAGATAGATACCTTTTTTTATTAGTTTTTTTCTTTATCTACTAATTTTTGAGAATTTAGGAATTTCATCTTAGATCTAAGCTCTTTTCCGACTGTTTCGATCGGGTGCGCTTTGGTTGCTTCACGGTTGTTTTTCATGAAAGGACCGCCTGATCCATCATTACTTTGCCTGCAATCATTTAAGAATTGATCAGCAAAATTACCTGATTGAATATTTTCTAAGATACCCTTCATTGCTAGCTTAGTATCGCTTGTAATGACCTTAGGTCCACTTAAGTAATCACCAAACTCTGCAGTATTAGATATGGAATAATGCATATTTGCTATTCCGCCTTCTTGAATAAGATCGGTAATTAATTTTGTTTCATGCAGACATTCAAAGTATGCCATCTCAGGACTATAGCCAGCTTCAACTAAAGTTTCATAACCCGCTTTAATAAGTGCGGTAATGCCGCCACATAAAACTGCCTGTTCTCCGAATAAGTCTGTTTCAGTTTCCTCTTTAAATGAAGTCTCTAATACACCAGCTCTTGTTCCGCCATTTGCTTTTGCATAAGACAGTGCTACATCTTTTGCTGTAAATTTTTTGTCTGTTATAGCATCTTTAAAAATCGCTATTAATGATGGCACTCCACCACCTTGAACATATGTACTTCTTACAGTGTGACCTGGGCCTTTGGGTGCAATCATAATTACACTGTTACTAGCATCTGGAATAATCTTTTTAAAGTGGACATTAAAGCCATGAGCGAAGGCTAAGATAGCATCACTTTTTAAATTAGGTTTAATTTCAGTATCATAAATATCTTGCTGGAATTCATCTGGAGCTAGGATCATTACAAGATCTGCAGTTTTTACAGCATTTGAAACAGTATCAACTTTTAATCCGGCTTCTTCTGCTTTTTTCGTGGAAGATGAGCCTTCCCTTAATCCAACAGTAACATTAACTCCTGATTCATGAAGATTGTTAGCATGTGCATGACCTTGGGAGCCGTAGCCTACAATAGTGACATTCATGCCTTGTATTATTTCTAGGCTTGCATCATCTTCATAATAAATTTTCATCTAACAGGACTCCTTTAAGGTAAGTTGCTTCTTCGTTGCTAACAGCTATTACGTCAATAAGCTTATTTAGCTGTCTTAGTATTTGTCTCATTAGTATATCTGAGACCATTGTTTGGATAGTAAGTCTCGAAATTTGATTTGATTCAAATTTTGTATCTAACCTATCTTCGATAAGTTTATATGGTGCAAAATCTTCAACAACATCCACGTGGAGAGTTTCGATGTTATATCCTCTTTGATGAAATAAACCAATAACCCTAACCAAAGCGCCAGGTTTATTTTCCATAATCAATATCAATTTTCTTTTGATCATGTTTTTTTATCCTTTGATAGCCACATATCCTCTAAGCTATTATTGGCAACTAGCATTGGATAAACATGTTCAGATGGGTCAACATAAATATCAACAAAAACTAATTTATCTTTCATAGCAAAAGCTTTTTCAAGACCAGACTTTAACTCAGAATTCTTTTCAATTTTTATACCGACATGTCCATAGGACTCTGCTAGTTTAACGAAATCAGGCAAGGAATCTTTGTATGTGCTTTCTGAGTGCCTTCCTCCATAGTTCATATCTTGCCACTGCTTGACCATTCCAAGGGCTTCGTTATTAATATTTATAATTTTTATAGGCAGGTTATATTGCAGGCAGGTAGAAAGTTCTTGAATACACATTTGAATACTTCCCTCTCCAGTAATACAAAGAACCTCTTCATCAGGAAAAGCTAGCTTTACACCCATCGCAGATGGCAATCCAAATCCCATTGTTCCTAACCCACCTGAATTTATCCATCTTCTAGGCTTATCAAAGTGATAATACTGAGCAGCAAACATCTGATGCTGTCCTACATCAGACGTGACATATGCATCTCCATTCGTTATCTGATAAACATGCTGAACAACTGCTTGAGGTAGAATTTGATGGCTGTCTGACTCATCTTTATAAAGCTCATAATTTAACCCATGCATAGATTTCCATTCCTTAATCTCTTTATGCCATGGCTCTAGTGCTTCTTTGTCATAATCTTTTATTCTTTCTTTTAAAGTCTCTTTTATTGCTTGTAATGAATTTTTTACCTGACCAAATACCGCAACATTAGCTTCAATAATTTTTGATACAGAAGAATGGTCTACGTCTAAATGAATAACTTTGGCGTTGGGAGCAAACTTAGAAGGTGCATTAGTAATTCTATCGTCAAACCTTGCGCCAACTGCGATTATTAAATCTGCGTTATGCATAGCCATATTAGCTTGGTAGGTGCCATGCATTCCAAGCATACCCAAGAAGCGATGATGAGTGGCTGGATAAATACCAAGGCCCATTAGAGTATTGGTAACAGGAGCATCCATAATTTCATTTAGTTCATAAAGGACGTCTTCTGCGTTACTACCAATTGCTCCACCTCCAGCATAAATAACCGGTCGAGTTGACTTAATTATTGCCTCTACCGCTCTTTCAATCTGACTTTGATCGGGATCAATAGGAGGATTGTAAGATCTGATGCTTACCTCGTCAGGATATTGATAATCAAATAAATTTTCAGGAGCTGTCATGTCCTTTGGTATATCAATTACGACTGGTCCTGGCCTTCCAGATGTAGCAACATAGAATGCTTCTTTAATAATTTTTGGGATATCGTTAGGGTCAAAGACAGTATAACTATGTTTAACAATTGGCCTTGAAACTCCAATCATATCGGTTTCTTGAAAAGCATCTGTTCCAATTAAATGACTTGCAACCTGGCAAGATAGAACAACCATCGGTATAGAATCCATAAAGGCTGTTGCTATTCCAGTAATAGTGTTTGTTGCTCCAGGTCCAGAGGTTACTAGAACAACTCCTGCCCTGCCTGTAGCTCTTGCGTAGCCATCGGCTGCATGAGTGGCACCCTGTTCATGCCTCACAAGAATATGTTCAATTTTATCTTGTCTAAAGATAGCATCATATACATGGAGGGCTGTTCCGCCCGGATAGCCATATATTAGTTCTACACCCTCATCATGAAGAGCGTGCAAAAGCATGTCAGCGCCAGATAATTTCAATTTTTTACCAAAAACGTATAGGAATA
>CAJXAZ010000054.1 GCA_913050015.1 uncultured Gammaproteobacteria bacterium | reverse complement strand
CCTGAAATTCTTGTAGATGAAGATAAGTTTAAGCTGATAAGAAAAAGAGAAAGCTTTGATGATCTTGTTCGTTCTGAGATAAATCTAGATGATTAATTTTGATAAAATGCATGGTAATGGCAATGACTTTATTGTCTTAAATTCTATTGAGAAAGATTTCACGCCCTCAAAAGCATTTATTAAAAAAAATTCTGACAGAAAATTTGGAATAGGTTTTGATCAACTAATTTTAGTAAAGCTACCTAATAAAGAAAATTCAGATTTCTTTATTAAGTTTTATAACGCTGATGGTGGAGAGGCTGATATGTGCCTTAATGGAATAAGGTGTGCTGTTTCATATATTTGGAAACACAGCTTTGCTCCAAAAGGGCCCTTAGTTCTTGAAACAAATAAAAAAATAGTAATCTGCAAGCCTTCAGGAAAAAATATTCAAGCATCACTTCAAATGCCTCTTGAGATCAATGATGACAAGCTTCATTCGTCGATTAAAAAACATCTTAAAGATGAAAAATTTTTTATAGTAGATGCTGGTAATAAGCATTTATGCATTAAGAAAAGAAATATTAAAAAAGAAGATCTAAATTCACTTTATTCAAAATTAGAAAAAATAATCAAGCCCTATAAAATCAATTTATCAATTTTCAAGCAGAGCAAAGAGCTTGTAGAAATAAGAACATATGAGAATGGTGTTGGAGAAACACTTTCCTGCGGCTCAGCATCTGCATCAGTAGCCTCTTTGTGTCTTGGTGGTAAGATAAATAAAGTTACTGTTGTATCCTCTGGTGGAGAGATAAAGTTTTCTAAATCTAACAACGATATTTTAATGACTGGGCCATCGGCTCATATATTTTCAGGAGATATTGATGAATAAAAAGCTAGATCCAAAAGATGTGGAATTATTTCTCTTAGATAATATAGATTTTTTTGAATCAAGGGAGTCGCTAGTTGGTGAGCTAAAGTTTAAGCACTCATCAAGCTCTGCCTCTTCTTTATTAGAGCGTCAAATTATGAAATTAAGGGATGAGCAAAAAGACCTTATGGATCTCCTTTCATCTTTTATAAAAACAGCCTCACTTAATGAAGATTTGTTTAATAAATCAAAAGATTTAACTCTTTCGATACTTGGATCATCCTCAAAGGAAGAGGTTATTACGAAGGTTCAAGATGATTTCATGAAAAATTTTAGTGTTGATAACTGTATCCTTGAATTTCTTGAAAATACAAAAATGGATGAGATTGAAAGTAAAACGGGAATGTCTTTTCACAAAGGAGCAATTTTTTGTGGGTCATACTCTAATGAAAAGATGGAACTCCTCTTTGCTGACAGCAAGGTAGAATCAATGGCGATAGCAGTAATAGCAGGCGGCAAGGATATAGCCCTTTTGAAATTAGGAAGTTATGAGCGAACTAGATATCTTGGAGATGAAGATACTACTTTTATAGAATACATAAGAGATATTTTAGATAAGAAATTTTCCTCTTTTGATGTCTAGCGATTATTTTGTTTCAAAAGATGTAAAGCTTTACATCGATTATATTTCTGATGTAAAGAATCTTTCAATTAATACAAGCTCCTCATACAACCGAGATCTTCAAAAACTAATTAAATATCTTCAGCTAATAAATATTACAAACTATTCTGACATATCAGATGATGTCTGTTCTGGCTGGATTGGTAATTTATACTCCCTGGACATCAACCCAAGAAGCATTCAAAGACATCTATCTTCTGGCAAAGGGTTTTTTAGGTTTCTAAAGAAAAATCATAGAATCGCGGCTTCTCCATTTGAGCTTGTTAAGGCTCCTAAGACACCTAGCTATCTTCCAGAGGTTCTTTCTCCTGAAAGTGTAGAACAATTATTAAACTTTAAGCCAAATGGGCCTCTTGAATTGAGAGATTTAGCTATTGTGGAGCTAATGTATTCATCAGGATTGCGGGTATCAGAAACGGCAGGCGTTGACTTAGATCATTTTGAAGAGGAAATGTCTTTTCTAAGGATTTTGGGGAAAGGCTCAAAAACAAGACTAGTACCCCTTGGCAGATATGCAATAAATGCCATTAAAAATTGGGTATATGAAAGATCTAAATATTCTGGGGAATCTAGTGCTCTTTTTATAAACCTTAAGGGCTCAAGGCTCTCTGTAAGAAGTATCCAGTTAAGATTAAAAAGACTAGCAACAAAGCAAGGACTTCCTCCAATACACCCGCATATGCTTCGACATAGCTTTGCTACGCATATGCTAGAGTCGAGTGGCGATCTTAGAACAATCCAAGAATTACTAGGTCATAGTTCACTTTCTACAACACAAATTTATACTAAGTTAGATTACCAACATTTAGTGAGGATTTACGATAAGGCACATCCTAGGGCAAAAAAATGAATAATATTAAGTTAATAACCTTTGATCTTGATGATACTTTTTGGGATATTGAGCCGGTCATTATTAAAGCTGAAATGGAAACAAGACATTGGCTAGAAGAAAAGGTAGGCATTGTTGAATGGGGTTCTATGAAAGACCTTCTCAGCATTAGAAAAGAGCTCATTATAAAAAATCCTATTTTGGAATGGGATATAAGCCTACTTCGAAAAGAGATCTATAGAGATAAGCTAAAAAATATTATTACAGATGATTTAGAAAGAGAGAAAATAGTCGAAGAGTCTTATAAAATTTTCATAGATAAAAGGCATGATGTAATTTTTTATGAAGGTGTGTTTGACTCAATTAAAGAATTATCTAAACACTATAAATTAGGCGTCTTAACCAATGGCAATGCTGATATATATAAGTTTGAAATTGGAAAGTTTTTTGATTTCTCTATTAGCTCTGTCGATGTAAAGAGCAATAAACCAGATGAGCCACATTTTAGTAAAGCATTAGATAATTATGAGAGTATTTCATATGAAGAGATGCTTCATATTGGAGATGACCGGACTAATGATGTCTATGGGGCGCATGTGCTTGGCATCAATACATTATGGTTTAATAGGAAGAATGAGGATTGGAATTTAGAAATTCCAGAGCCAAAACAATTTTGTGATTGGAAAAATTTTTTACGTTTAATTGAGGATGAGTATGAGTCAAAATGAAGTTTCTAAAGCTATTTTTAATATTCTAGAGAAAGAGCTTAAAAATATTAACAAGCTAATCCCTATCGATCTACTCAAAGGCTTAGAAGACAAGATTGCTCCTGATTTAGATAAAGTTATTGAGAAAAGTGGCTACGTCAAAAAATCTAAATATGACTCATTGAATGAGTTAGCCAATAAACTTGAAGAGAGAATTGCTGTTCTAGAAAAAAATTAAAGTTGCGATAGATATTCGTCAATTCTATTAGCATTCATAACAAACATTGATTTCTTCTTGCTCGCCTGTGCTTTTACTTCATCTAAATTAACTGCCTCTCCTACTTGGATCACTCCGATCATAGCCATCATTGCATGAGGGTCGCACTGATATACATATACACCCTCTGCATCAAGAGCGATGCTGAAGTCCTTACTCAAATCACTAGCCCATTCAGAAGCTCCTGATGGAATCATCCCGTCAATAGTTGCAGAATTATGAGCCATGTCTATGGCCTTAAAGTGAATAGTGTC
>CAJXAZ010000053.1 GCA_913050015.1 uncultured Gammaproteobacteria bacterium | reverse complement strand
CTAAATTCTAGACGAAAAAAAACAGAGCAAGCTCTGTTTCTTAATTCGAGTTCCTTAGGGGTCTAAAGTGAGATTTTCTCTAGCTCCTTGAATTCTTTCTCCAGAATTCTTGGTGGGTTTATAAGCTCTTTTTTATCGCCGACTCTTATAAACGCTTTCTCCCTATGGGCTCTTCCAGCTTTTCACTCTCTAATTCTCGTCTGCAGTTGGTCTTTAGTCGGATTTAGCTGGTTCAGTAATATTACACAAAATAAAAATTAATGTCAACACTTAATTGCAAATAATATTTATTATCTAAATACAACCTGCATATAAAGAAATATATGTTTAATATAACTATATTATGAATACATTTTTATCAAAGAAAGATCCTTTAAAAACATACACGACTGATACAAGATCATTAAAGCTTATTGCTGACATAGCAGATCATCTGCCTAAGTTACTCTTAACTGGTCAGGTTCAAAAAACTATTAAAAACCTCAAGAGCAATGCCCTTTCAGTTAATTCAATAATTAAAGATGGTGATATTAGAGAAGTTAAGCTTGCGATGGCCCATCTTAGCTTTATATCCCATGCTTATATATGGGGAGGCAAAAATCCAGAAAAAATTCTTCCTGAAGCAATTGCAAAACCCTGGGTAAAGCTAGCTACTAAATTAGAACGTCCTCCTATATTAAGTTATGGAAGTTATTGTCTAGATAACTGGTACAGAGTGGATTCTAAAGAAGATATCTCACTTCAGAATGTTGGCCTTCTTACTAACTTCTTGGGAGGGGTTGATGAGGATTGGTTTGTTACTATTCATGTGTGCATAGAAAATGCAGCAGGTAAGGCTGTTAATGCAGCAACAAAGCTTTCTTATCTAAATGAAGATAATTCTATTAATGACTATCTAGTTCATTTGAAAGATATAGTCGCTTCTTTAAAAGAAGTTAATAAAATATTTTCAAGGATGCCTGAGAAATGCGATCCCTATATTTACTATCATAGAGTCAGGCCATTTATCTTCGGCACCAAAGACAATCCAGATCTTAAAAAAGGTCTTATATATGAAGGTCAGTTTAATAATAAGCCACAGTTCTTTAGAGGGGAAACAGGAGCTCAGAGTAGTATTATGCCCTTCCTAGATGGAGCTTTAGGCATTTACCATACCAAAGATCATCTAAGGCATTATCTAAATGAGATGAGGGACTATATGCCGCCTGAACATCGAAAAATGATAGAAGATGTTGAGGGAAGATCAAATGCAAAAAAATATATTCAACAGTCAAAAAGATTGGTTGGTGAATATAATAAATGTCTTGAAGAAATTAGAAAATTTAGAGCCCTGCATCTTGAATTTGCAGCAACCTATATCCATCAGCAATCGCAAATAAAAAATCCATTTGGCAGAGGTGGCTCTACTATTACTGGAACTGGTGGAACTCCTTTCATGAAATACTTAAAGAAGCATAGAGACGAAACTCAAAAACAAAAAATTTAAAAGCTATTAAACTCCCTCGACTATACTGAACAGTCTCTCAGATGAATTCTTTGTATGCTCAAGCGCTTTTTGATAATCCTTTGAGTAGTAACAAGAAGTTGCCTCGTCGTAACTATTAAACTCAACAATTACTGTTCTTTGATATCCAGATCCCTCAACCTCTTCTTGTGGGCCGCCCCTAGATAAAAAAACTCCATTAAAGGCAGCGACAACAGGGCCAGCCAACTCTCTGTAGATACCATATTCGTCAGGGTCACTTATGCGAGCTCTTACAACCCAATATGCCTTCATTTAATCTTGTACTTAAGTCTTGTTGCGTGAAGTACTGGCTCTGTATAGCCGCTAGGTTGAACTCTTCCCTGAATAGCTAGATCACAAGCTGCTTTAAAGGCTAGCCCTTCATACAAAGGACCCATTGGGGTATAAGTTTGATCTGAGGCGTTTTGACCATCTACAACTAAAGCCATCTTCTTCATTGATTCAACTACTTGATCTTCTGAGCAAAGGCCATGATGCATCCAGTTAGCAACATGCTGGCTTGATATTCTACATGTAGCTCTGTCTTCCATAAGACCAACATTATTTATATCTGGAACTTTGGAACACCCTACTCCCTGGTCTACCCAACGAACTACATATCCTAAAATACCTTGGCAGTTATTATCTAGTTCTGCTTGAACTTGTTCAGCTGATATCTCGCTTGGATTCTTGTGAACAGGTATATCCAATATGGAATCTAGACTTGCCTTTTCTCTTTTAGCAATTAATTCTTGCTCGTCGCTAACAAGTATTTGATGATAATGAATTGCATGAAGAGAAGCCGCTGTTGGTGATGGCACCCATGCGCAATTAGCTCCAGCTTTAGGATGCATAGTTTTAGTATTATACATTCCAAGCATTTCATCAGGCATTGGCCACATGCCCTTACCTATTTGGGCATTCCCCTTAAAGCCTGTCTCTAAACCAATATCAACATTCCAGTTCTCATAGGATGCAATCCATTGATGTTGTTTCATATCAACTTTTGAAATCATTGGTCCGGCTTCCATGCTTGTATGAATTTCATCACCTGTTCTGTCTAAGAAACCAGTATTAATAAAGATAACTCTTTCCTTTGCAACTTCTATGCATTCTTTTAAGTTAACAGTTGTTCTTCTTTCTTCATCCATTATTCCAACCTTTGCTGATAAATGAGGAATGTTTAGAGCTTTCTCAACTGCTGCAAATAAATCACATGTAAATTGAACTTCTTCTGGGCCATGCATCTTTGGTTTTACAATATATATGCTTCCTGTCTTAGAGTTCTTATATAGTCCTTTATTTTCAAGATCATGTTTTGCTATACATATGGTGAACATAGCATCCATGATGCCTTCAGGTACTTCGGCTCCGGTTGAGTCTAATATTCCTGGATTTGTCATTAAGTGGCCGACATTCCTTACTAGCATTAAACTTCTTCCAGGCAATGTTATATCTGAGCCATCTTTAGCTTTATATGCTCTATCTGGATTTAGTTCTCTGGTCATTTGCGAGCCATTCTTATTAAATGATTCTTGTAAATTTCCTTTCATAAGACCAAGCCAATTTCTATAAACAATTGTTTTATCTTCTCCATCAACTGCTGCAACTGAATCTTCGGCATCTTGAATGGTTGTAATTGCTGATTCCATGAGAATATCTTTAATACCAGCAATATCAGTACTGCCAACCGAATGAGTATTGTCTATCTGAATTTCAAAATGTAGATTATTATTTGTAAATAGAAGGCCATAAGTTCCCTCTCCATTATCAACGTAGCCTACATACTGGCTTGGATTTTTTAAACCAACTTTATCTCCCTCAAGCAATGTCGCAGATAGCTCTCCGTCAATAAACTCAAATGCTGAAACATTTGCAAAGCTTCCATGCTCTAAAGGGATAGTCTCATCAAGAAAGTTTTTTGCAAAAGCGATAACCTTATCTCCTCTAATAGGGTTATACCCTCCCTCTCTTTTAGCTCCATCTTCATCGCTAATTACGTCAGTTCCATATAAGGCATCATACAAACTTCCCCATCTTGCATTAGCAGCATTTAAAGCAAACCTAGCATTCATTACAGGCACTACTAGTTGAGGTCCTGCTATCGTTTTTATTTCAGGATCTACATTTGATGTAGTTATAGTGAAATCTCCACTTCTTGG
>CAJXAZ010000052.1 GCA_913050015.1 uncultured Gammaproteobacteria bacterium | reverse complement strand
GGTGAAGATATTACATCCTTGCCTATGCATAAGAGATCTAAAATAGGAATTAAATATTTGCCACAAGAGCCATCTATTTTTCAAAACCTTAGCGTATATGAAAACCTTTATGGCTTAGCTGAGATTTCATTTCAAACTAAAGAGGAAATTGCATCTTTCATGGATCAATCAATAAAAGAATTTAACTTAACTGAACTGCTTGATCTTAAAGGAAGACAGTTATCTGGAGGTCAAAGAAGAAAAGTTGAAATTGCAAGGACACTTGCAGCTCAGCCAAGGGTTATACTTCTGGATGAGCCATTTGCTGGAATAGACCCTATTGCTATAGAAGAAATTAAACAAGTTTTAATCTCACTTACAAAAAAAAATATAGCTATATTAATTACAGATCATAACGTCAGAGAGGCTTTTGAAATATGCAACAAGGCAATTGTTATAAATAACGGAGGAATTATTGCAATGGGCTCAAAAGATGATCTTATAAATAATGAGTTAGTAAAAAAAGTCTATTTAGGAAATATGTATAGTTAAAAACTATGGCGATTTCATTACTAAAGGATTTTAAACAAAAACAAAAAATATCCTTAACTCCTCTTCTTAAAAAATCTATTGATCTTCTCCAGCTTTCAAGATTTGAACTAATACAGAAAATTGAAAATGAAATTGAAGCAAATCCATTTATTGAAAAAGAAATACTTGATGATGATAGCTCCGATTTGAATCAAATACTTTCTGATGACTTTGACTTCAACATAGCAGCAACTGAGAGCCTTAGAGAGTCTTTAATAAATCAAATTAATGAGCTTAGTCTCAATCAAAAAGAAAGAAAAATTGCACTTTCAATAATCGATTGTCTAGATGAAGCTGGTCAATTAGTAGAGCAAATTCAGGATATTGAAAAAATGAAAGGCTCTGAAGCCTCACATAACGATATTGAAAAAGTTCTAGTGAATATTATCCAAAGGCTTGAGCCGGTAGGTGTCGGTTTTAGAAGCTTCAAGGAATGTATTAAAATTCAAATCAATAAAAAGAATATTAAGGATAAAATTAAATATCTCTGTAACAAAATATTGTTTGAGACCCCGTCAAGTGATCTAGACTTTATTAAAAGTGAGCTCATCAAGGAAGGTCATTCAGAGATTGATATAGATAATGCGATAGATGAAATTAAAGTCTGTGATCTTAGTCCAGGCCTGAACTATGAAAGAACAAATTATATTATCCCTGATCTTAAAATAGAGCTAAAAGATAAAGATATATTTGTAAATTTTATTGAGGACAACTTTCCGGCAATAAAAATTGATGATGATCTGATAGCACAAATTAGTAATGAGCTAAAAAAGAAACCTAACAAAGAGCTTTCTGAAAAAATTCAAGATGCTAAATGGCTAATATCATCAGTAAAAAAGAGAAATGATACTGTCAAAAAGGTTGGTGAGTTAGTTTGCAGTAAACAAATCTCATTTCTAGGAAATAATCCTCTAAAGATAAATCCTCTTTCTAATAAAGATATTGCTACTGAGCTTGATGTTCACCCTTCAACGGTTTCAAGGATATTAAGATCAAAGTATATAGATACTCCAAAAGGCATTATCCCCCTTAAATCATTATTAGTATCGTCTGTTTCAAAAACTAGAGATGTCACTCCTCTTCAATTAATGGAGCTAATTCAAAGTATTATAAAGAATGAGGCTAAGCCCAAAAGTGATAACAAGATTGCCCTAGAACTTAATAAAAGAGGCTTTAGTCTGGCTAGAAGAACAATTACTAAGTATAGAAAAAGACTTAATATATCCTCAACCAGAATTAGATGAGTTACACCATCTTTGATGTAGAATTAATTAATGGATAACTCTGATAGCAAAAATAATTTAAAAATTATATTAGATGAGTCCTCTGATCTATCATTAAATCAGGTAAGGGATCTTCTAAACAAGATGTCCTCTTCTGAAATAGCCCATGCTCTTGAATCTTCTCCGCCCAAACAGAGAAAATTATTATTTTCGCTACTCGAGACTAATGAAGAAGGAGATGTATTAGCAGATCTTGGTGAGGAAATTCAACAAGATTTAGTTTCTAATATTTCAAATGAAGAACTAACAGAAGCTGTAAAGGAATTAGAGTTAGATGAGATTGTAGACATACTTCAGAATCTCCCCGAAGAGAGAATGAAAACAGTCCTTTCAAAAATGTCTCTTAGGGATAGAAATAGAATAGAACTAGGGCTGATATACCCAGATAATACTGCTGGAGGCTTGCTAAATACTGATGTAATTAGTGTTAGACCGAATCACACAATAGATGTTGTCATTACCTATCTAAGGGATCAAGATGAGCTTCCTGAAAATACAGATAAAATATTTGTTGTAACAACTGATGATCAATATATTGGTGAAATATCGATAAGTAAAATTATTACAAGTGCACTAAACTTAACCGTCGAAGAAGTTATGGAAAAGGGGATTGCTCCAATTTTAGTCAATCAAGATGATAGAGAAGTAGCTACCATTTTTGAAAGGAATGATCTTATATCATCAGCAGTTATTAACGACTCAGGTGAGCTCCTTGGAAGAATTACCATTGATGATGTTGTTGATGTTATTAGAGAAGATGCTGATCAGAACTTTCTTGGAATGGCTGGGGTGGCAGAGGATACTTTTGCTCCTCCTGGAAGAGCAGCTAAAAGTAGAGTATTTTGGCTTAGCATGAATCTTATGACTGCATTCATAGCCTCTATGACTATAAATATTTTTCAAGATGTCTTGAATCAAATAGTTTATTTAGCAGTTCTAATGCCTATAGTTGCTAGTATGGGAGGAGTTGCTGCAACACAAACTCTGACTATTGTTCTTAGAGGATTAACACTTGAACAAATTAATTCATCAAATATTAGATGGCTTTTTAAGAGAGAGCTTGCAGTATCTATTCTTAATGGCCTAGTGCTTTCAATATTAGTTGGCTTTATTACTTATTTTTGGTTTGAGGATTTAGTTTTATCTATCCTTATATCATGCGCGCTAATTATTAATCTTATTTTTTCTGTGATTGCAGGAGTTTTTGTTCCTTTAATATTGAGAAGGTTAAATCAGGATCCTGCTATAGCAGGTAGTGTCGTAGTTACAACTGTTACAGATGTTGTTGGCTTCCTTTCATTCTTGGGCCTAGCTACAATATTTTTAATTTAATCTCTCGAGTTTAGGGTCATCAACGGTTCCATCAACCTTAAATTTTAAGGTAGATACGTTGTCTAATACATCTTCGAATATATTCTCTAGAACATACCCTCCAGCAAGGGCCGGAATACCCCCAAAAATAGCTGCATACCATGGGATATTTTCTGAGATTTTTAATCTCATAGATAGATCTAGATTCAATTCATCCATTTCTCCTTTTTGATTCTTTAGAACTTCCCCTACCCATTTCAAACTTGCCTCATCTGTCTCTAAGGTTATAGGTGTTGTGATTAGGCCTCTGCCTTTGCTAAAGTATATTTTTCCAGATGCTCTTTGTATCTCTAGAGCGCTATTTGTAGAAGAGACCTTTTGATTATTAATGCCTTCAATCATTGCATTTAGATTTAAAACTTTAATAGCTCTTAAAAATGTCGAGTTTGGTATGTCTGCATCTAAAGAAAAATCTTTAACAAGAAAATCTATATCACCCTCTAAGTTCTTCAATGAGCTCAAGCTATTCCATTGAACATTAAGACTAGCCTTTAAAAAATTAAAATCGTAGTTCAAAATATCCTTTAAAGGATTTGAAGAGTTGTATATTTCATAAATGCCCTTAATTTTATATAGGTCATTTGCTCTATCAATACTTATGTAAGC
>CAJXAZ010000051.1 GCA_913050015.1 uncultured Gammaproteobacteria bacterium | reverse complement strand
ATGAGAAATCAAAACATCTAATGTCTAGCGGAGAGATTCAAGAAAGTATTCTTTCTCGAGCTTCAGAGGTTTTTAAAAACATTGGTTCTAGTAAGGACATAATTCAATGGTCGGGTATAAGATCAACTCTTCCAGATAGGATGCCTTTAGCTGGATCCGTTGATAACAACGTATATGTAATGGGTGGGCTTGCCTCAAGAGGATTAAGTTTTGCGCCGCTTATGGCCGAGATAGTCGCTTGTGAAATAAGTGGCTTAAGTAGTCCTGTTTCTAAAAAAATACTGAATAGCTTAAGTCCTAATAGATTTTCTAAAAGCTCATCATGATTTCGTCAACCAATATGTCATTGCTATCCTGATTAGCAATAGATCTGTAAGATCCATCTCTCCACATAGTAACAACTGTCCATAAGGTGGTGTCTTCTTTATAGTCCTTTAAGTTAACTCTTAAAATATTTTCGGTTACAGTTCTAGTATTATTTTGATACATATATCTGTCCCAATAATATCTGGAGTAATGATAGTTTAAGTTATCATTTTCAATGGAATCCTTAGTTGATAGATTTATAACAAATACTAAATTTGATTTAGAAGAAAATGATAGCCCTCTTTCTTCAATTGCGTTTTTTAAATTATTTTTAAATCTCTCTAGATCAATTGGATTAATTTCAGCGCTAATATTAGATTCGTTTATCTTTATCGAAAAGTCGCTATAATTACTTAAATCAAAAGTAGCGATCGAATCGACCTCAATATTTGATTGGATACTTGTACAGCCAATTAAAATTATAAGACTCAGTAATGTTGTTATTTTTTTCATAGAATAATTGTACATGTTTTAAAAAAAATATTATGTTTAACCTTCAAGATCAAAAATACATTCCTTTATTAGACCTCAATGCTCAGATATACAATGAGTCGGAATTCAATTGCAAGCATGTGCATTTAGATTCTTCTAGTGAGGAAAAAGTATTCATGGTTGCATTTAGAACTATCCCAGAAGATTCATCTGGAGTTGCTCATATACTAGAACATACTGCGTTATGTGGATCAAAGAAATATCCTGTTAGAGATCCATTTTTTATGATGATCAGGAGGTCATTGAACACCTTTATGAATGCCTTTACATCAAGTGATTGGACTGCTTATCCATTTGCAACGCTTAATGATAAGGATTTTAATAATCTTCTTGGCGTATATCTTGATTCATCTTTTTTTCCAAATTTAGATAATCTTGATTTTGCTCAAGAAGGTCACAGACTCGAATTTGCAGAAAAAGATAATCCTGAAAGTGAGATCGAGATAAAGGGTGTCGTTTATAATGAGATGAAAGGTGCTATGAGCTCAGTCTCAAGTCAGCTATGGCATGGGATGTCTAAGCATCTATATTCTTCATCAACTTATACTCATAATAGCGGTGGAAATCCTGAAGATATTATTGATCTTACGCACGAAGACCTAGTTAATTTTCATAAAAAGCATTACCACCCATCTAACGCAACATTCTTTACTTTTGGAAAAATTGATCCTGTAGAAATTCAAGAATATATTAGAGAGAATGTTTTAAATAACTTTACGCCTTCTGAGGAAAAGATAGCAGTAAAGAATGAAGTTAGAATGTCCTCTCCAAAAACTGTTTCAGATTTTTATAATCCTCAACCAGGGGATGAAAATAATCATCATGTAGTTATAAGTTGGTTATTAAATGAGAGTCATAACCCACTTGAGCTACTTGAGTCATATTTAATGTCTAATATTCTTTTAGATAACTCTGCGTCTCCATTAAGAAAGGTATTAGAGAATTCTGATTTAGGAAAATCCTTATCTCCCCTTACAGGTCTAGAAGCTGATCAGAAAGAACTAGTTTTTGCAGCTGGTCTTGAGGGTGTTGATCCAAATAAACAAGAGGAAGTAGAGGAATTAATATTAAATTGCTTGAAAGAGCTCGTGAAAGAAGGAATACCTCAAGATCTTATAGAATCTTCATTACATCAGCTTGAGATAAGACAAAGAGAAATTACTGGATCTGGGATGCCATTTGGACTTCAGATTATGCTTAGCTGTCTGCCAGCATGTATACATAATGATGATCCGCTTAATATTTTAGATCTTGATTCTGCTTTTACTAGATTAAAAAATAACCTTAAATCTGATAGATATATTGAGACCCTAATAGAAAAACATCTCATAAATAATAATCACAGATTAAACTACTCTTTAATTCCAGATACTGATCATAATAAAAAAAATGAAGAATTAATTCAGCAAAAAGTTATAGAAAAGACTCAAAATCTAAGTGATGATGATAAGCAAAAAATGATAAAACTTGCCGCTGCCCTTGAGGCTCGTCAAGAACAGGATGATGATCCAGAATTGCTACCTAAGGTCACTAAAGATGATATTCCAAAAGAAAGGAACTACGCTCACCCATTAGTAAACAATAGTAATAATCACTCAAACTATTTTTATAAGACTGGAACTAACGGAATTGTCTATCACTCAATGTTGTTTCCTTGTGATTCTTTAAGCATTGACGAGCTTAAGATTGCTAACCTATTCGCAAGCACCCTTACGGATATTGGGCTTGGCAATGATGATTATGAGCTAATTCAAAAATATCAATCTTCTATAACTGGAGGTATTTCAGCCTCTTTTATGATGATGCCTGGGACTAATGACGATAATCATAAGTTAGCAATGAAGATTAGTGGTAAAAGTTTAGAGAAAAATGATCTCTTAATGCAAGAGCTTATGCTTAAAACAATTCATGACTCAAACTTCAGTGAAGCACAAAGAATAAAAGAACTTCTAGATTTTATATCTTCTGACAGCGAGCAATCATTAACCCAAAATGGGCATGCATTGTCAATGGGAAGTGCAGCGGCACAAATTAATAAAATTGCATCAACCAATGATCTGACTTCGGGCTTGAACTTTATATCAAATACAAATCTGTTATCTAGAGAGATTTCAAATAAAGGTAATTTAGATCTTTATATAGATAAACTTAAATCTATTAAATCAAAAATATCAGATCATCCAAGTCATTCATTTATGGCCTCTTCTATAAATCTAAATGAGCTAAATCTTAATAGTGAACTAAAATCAGATATTACAAATACTTCAAACCAAGGACTTGCAGATGTGCAAGGTAAGTCTTATGGATGGATAACTGGATCTCAGGTAAGTTTCTGTGCCGAAGCCTTCCCTTCTGTTGATTCAAGGCATGAGGATGCTCCAGCATTGACTATTCTTGGGGCCGTATTACGAAATGGGTATCTTCACTCCGCTATAAGAGAAAAAGGTGGAGCATATGGATCTGGGGCATCCCAAGATTCTCATAATAAAGTATTTAAATTCTTTTCATACAGAGATCCAAAATGTACAGAAACATTTGAAGAGTTTGAGAATTCAAGAAAATGGTCTTTAGAAAGTATTACTTCTGAACAATTAGATGAAGGAATATTGGGTGTAATCTCATCAATAGATAAGCCGCTATCACCGTATGGAGAAGCTATAAGTGATTTCATGAATGAAATTGACAATAAGTCGCAAGAAGACAGGCTATTGTTTAGATCTAGGGTAAAAGATTGTACTTTAGAGGATTTAGCAAAGGTTTCTAAAAAGTACTTATTTGAAAGCTCTAAAAAATCAGTGCTAGCTGGGGAAAGCTTTAAAGATGAGATAAGTAAATTAGGTTTTGATATTAAAAATATTTAACTAACCAAAAAATAAAAACCTTTTCTTTTTCAAGTCTTTCGCACAGCCCCAGTATTGTTGTTGATATTTAATAGATCTTCCGTGGACTCTATCAGCTACCTTTACCAGCCATTGCTTTTTCCTATAGGTTTTCTTTTTAAAACCACCATAGCCCTCATGATATGCAAGATATAAAGATCGTGCATCAGCTTTTTGAAATC
>CAJXAZ010000050.1 GCA_913050015.1 uncultured Gammaproteobacteria bacterium | reverse complement strand
CTTATAATTGACTTTATTAATGGCAATCCTAGGGGATTTTCTAAAGAGCAAAAAGTTATTTTTAGAATGGATGAGAAGCTGGTCCTGAATATGCCGGACTTATAATTGAAGATTGGGAAACCTTAGATCATCAAAAGGAATATCTTGCTTGGAGAGTTAAGACAGGTCTTTTAGATTTATTAGAACCCTTGCTAGAGGGTGGATCAGCTAGTTTAAAGGCTACAATATGTGGACCTGAACATACCAATATATAATACTACTTCGCATAATATATATTATGTTCAATTATATTGGTTTACTATGGTTTATTGTGAAGCTATTGGTATCTATTAGTCTGTACTGTTTTGATTTGATACTACTTACATACATGAATCTTGCTTCTATTTGATTAGATTCTATAGATAATTTAACAAAACCCTTACCTGAACCGTTAGTCCATTTGAGATTTTTATTATGCTTGATAAAGTCTTTATCAATATCTTCAGTTCTGCTTCCAAATATATCAACTGAATTTGGAGACGATATTGAAGGTGCGGCAATCTCTACACCAATAAAATTTTGCATATCATTGTATAAATTTGAAATCCATGAATTATGAGTGTCTCCTGTAAGGACTATACTAGATTGAGATTTAGAGAGAATATTAAATAATTTATTTCTTTCTCTTGGGTAACCATCCCACGAATCTGTATTGTAAGGGATATCCATTCCGCCAATTTTTAAGTATTTATGAAGAAATTTAGGAAAGGAATTTTTATCAAGTTCAGAAAATATTTTAGGTAATACAGTTGGCGAAATAAGAATTTGTTGCCCAATAACTGACCATTTAAAACTGTTATTAATATTTTTATCTAACCATTTAAATTGCTCTTTACCTACTAGATTTCTTTTTTTTTGTAGATCTTTTATATATTGTTTTTTATTAAATGTGTCGCCCTTAAAATAATTATCAAAATTTAATTGTTTATCTCTATATATAGATCTTGTATCTAGCATAAATAATTGAAATAAAGTCCCTACTTCAAACTTTCTCCATATTTTTAATTTTGAATTTGATTCTCTTATCGGCATCCATTCATAATAAGCCTTTAATGCATTTGCCTTTCTGGTTGAAAAATATCCCTCATCATAGGAATGGTTTTCAGCTCCATTTTTCCATGAATCATTGGCAAACTCATGATCATCCCAAACTGGAATCATTGGTTTTGATGAATGCAATAATTGAAGGTCTTTATCAGTTTTATAAAGTGCGTGACGTTTTCTGTAATCATCCAAGCTAATAATCTCAGTAATTGGATTAACTACCCTATTTAGCTTTTTAGCATCCTCTGTGGCATAACCATCTGCGCCGTACTCATATAAATAATCCCCTAAATGTAAAACTAGATCAATATCATCATCAAGAGCTATCTCTCTATATGCGTTAAAAAAACCAGCTGGATAATTAGCGCAACTGCAAAAAGCCAAGTTAAATTTATCTGGATTTGAGGTTGGTAAAGTTTTGGTTTTACCAATTGGAGAAAAAATATTATTTACAATAAAACGATAATATATAGATTCTGCATTATGCTTTAATGGAATTTTTGCATCTATTTTCACAGTAAAATTGTTAGAGCTATGTGATTTAGTTTTCCCGTTGCTAATGATATTTGAGAAGTCTTTCTTATTAGACACTTGCCAGTTAACGTCTATTTTTATATTAGTATCTTTTGTAATTTTGGTCCAAATTATTACTCTATCGTGGGTTGGATCACCACTTGCAACACCATGTTTAAATGATACTTTTTCATTATTATCTTGTGATAAAAGTTTGGTATTAAAAACAGATATAAGTCCTAAAAATTTAATAAAAGATCTTCTTTTCATAAGAAGAAATATATCATCCAACTAGATTTAAATGTTAAATAAAATATGTAAATCTTTTAGGAAGATAGTCTGCCATTTAGTTATCGTTATTAGAAATACTAAATCTACTTTATTTTAACTTATGACCTAGAGTTAGATTAGAAGATTCAATACCTACTGTAACCAAAGTTTGCTTGTGTAATAATCAGCTTTTAGTAATAATTATTTAAGAATCAATGAATAAAAAAGTAGAAATTATTTTTAATAAAAAAATGTCATTCTATGATGAGGGAAAAGGCGAATCATTAGTTTTTATTCATGGGAACCCAACATCATCCTACTTATGGAGAAATATAGCTCCTGAGTTTACTGATAATTTCAGAGTGATAGTTCCAGATCTAATTGGTATGGGAGATTCTGATAAGTTAGATGGAATAGATAATATTGACTATAACTTTAATGGACAATATAAGTATCTTGATAAGCTTTTATCAAAATTAGTATTAGGAGATAAGGTCCATTTAGTTATTCATGATTGGGGATGTGGCCTCGGTTTAAAATATGCAAGATTAAATGCTGAAAAGATCAAGTCAATATCCTTCATGGAAGGAATGGTCATACCTTTAACATGGGAGGAATGGCCGGATGGAGGCACTAAAATATTTGAACTTTTTAGATCAGAAGTTGGTGAGACGTTAATTCTTGAGAAAAATTATTTTGTAGAGCGAATACTTTTTAATGATCCAATAAGCGAAATGTCAAATGAAACAAAAAATGAATACCTCCGACCCTTTGCTGAGGCTGGAGAAGGAAGACGCCCTACTCTTACATTTCCAAGAAATATACCCTTAGATACTAAGCCCGATGACACTTATAACGAAATACTATTAAATGAAAATTTTCATAAGGAATCTAATATTCCAAAGCTTTTTATTAATGCAGAACCAGGATTTTTATTAGTTGGGAGTCAAAGAGATAAGATTAGAAAATGGAGCAATCTTAAAGAAGTTACCGTTAAAGGAAATCATTTTATTCAAGAGGATTCACCACAAGCTATAACAGAGAGTCTAAAAGCGTTTTATCAGAATTTAAAAATGTTAAATAATTAGTGTTAAATAGCTTTATGCCCTACTGTGAAACCAGCAGCTTGGATTCCAGCAATTCCTGCTATTTCATCTTGATCTGATCTATCACCAGTAATTCCAATTGCTCCTACGTTCTTACCATCCTTTTGAATAATCAATCCGCCTGGTGTTGGCACAAGGTTTCCATCAGCCATTGTCTGCATTCCTGCAATAGCTTTATCAAGCCTAGGTTGGTCTTCAAAGATATCCCTTAGTTTATTAGTTGAGACGCCAAAAGCTAAACATGTCCAAGCTTTAGCATATGCAATCTTTGCTCTTATAAGGCCTGAGCCATCCTCAGATAAAGTTGCTCTTATAACGCCAGCAACATCAATAACAGTTACTGTTAACGGCATAAAACCTTCTACACGACCTTTTTTTAAAGTTTCTTGACATATTCTCAATGAATCATCTAAATTAATTTCCCCGGGATTTGTGATCATAAATTCTCCTTTATTAGTTAGTCATTATTTTAATGTCTGATATATCAATAATATTAACATTTTAGCTGGGAAGTTTTAAAAAAAGATAAGGTAAAAAAATACATGTCTGCAACTTTATAAAATTACAGACACTCAATTAAGACCAATGCTATGTTCTAGGCGCCATCCCTTTTACTCTTTGAAGTGTAATCTCTGCTCCTGCCCTTCTATGCTTAGATAGCTCTTGGTATTCTGGATCAGCCCACCAATTATCAGCATCCTTCTCTGATGGGAATGAGAGCATTATAACTCTATCAAATTGTTTAGGTTGATCACCCTCAAGGCAGACTGGACTATCATCGAATGTAATAAATGATCCATTATGTTTTTTTAGAATTGGAAAAAAGCCTTTTTCATATACTCTATATTTCTCTGCGTCGTTAATCTTTAAATTAACTACCATATAAACAGTTATATCACTCATATTATTTCTCCATATTACTATTTAATACTAACATCTAGCTATCGTTTTTTGGAAATCCTAAGTCAACTTTACTGTCGGTTG
>CAJXAZ010000049.1 GCA_913050015.1 uncultured Gammaproteobacteria bacterium | reverse complement strand
GGCATTTCCAATCTCTTAATAGAGCCAATATTTTTTTCTATCCACTTGTTACATTGCCCTAACGCTTGAGGATGTGAGGCAATTGCAAAAGCATCCTTTAGATCAAACTTATTACCAGAAGCTAGTTGATGATTTATATTGAGATATATTTCACCGCTTATAGAAATATTTTCATTATCAGCTAAACAATTTAAAGTTGTATTTATTACTCCCTCCGAAGAGTTTTCAACAGGAACAACTCCTAGGTCTGAATCTTTATTGATTACTTGGTTGAATACGTCATCAATTGTTGGGGATGACATTCTAGAAACCAGAGAGCCAAAATGACTATGAACTGCTGCTTCAGAATGAGTTCCTTCTGGACCAAGATAGGCAATTTTTAAGGCTTCCTCTAAAGATAAGCATCCAGAAATTAATTCTTTAAAAATGCTCTTTACTTTTAAGTTTGATAATTCACCTTTTTCGTTAGCCTTTAAGATATTTCTAAGTATAGATGCTTCTCTATCAGGCTTATAAAATGATGTATTTGGACTAATTTTTGATTTAACTTTGCCTATAGCAACTGCAAGAGAGGCTCTCTTTTGAATGAGCTCTAAAAGGTCCTTATCAATTTTGTCTATTTTGGACCTGAGTGTTTTAAGGCTTTCCTTAGTCATTTTATCTAACCATGTTTAGCTTCGAAGACTTTCATAAAGTCTACTAGCTGATTAACTCCTTCAATAGGCATAGCATTATATATACTAGCCCTCATTCCTCCAACAGATCTATGTCCTTTAAGATTTAGAAGTCCGACTTCTTCACATTCCTTAAGAAAAATACTGTCCAAATTTTTATCTGCAAGAATAAATGGAACATTCATTATAGATCTATTCTCTATATTAACCGGATTAGAGTAAAAACTTGAGTTATCTATATAGCTATATAAAGTTTTAGCTTTTGTATGATTTTGATCTTTAAAGAATTCAAGACCTCCAGATTTCTTAATCCACTTAAATACCTTACCGGCCATATACCATCCAAATGTCGGCGGTGTATTTAACATAGAGCCAGATTCAGCATGTTTAGAAAATCTTAAAATATTTGGAAGATCAGGATTATCAGATTCCATAAAGCTCTTTTCAGCTATAACCATGGTCAGTCCAGCAGGACCAATGTTTTTCTGTGCACCTGCGTAAATTAATGAAAATTTAGAGACATCAATAGGCTCACTAAGAATTACTGATGACATATCTGCCACCAAGGGCTTTTCAAGTTCAGGGATATTATGAATGGCCACTCCTTGAATTGTTTCATTTGGACAATAGTGAACGTAAGCAGAGTCCTCAGATAAGTTCCAACTTTTTGGGTCTGGGGCATATGAAAAATTTTTATCTTCCGATGATGCAATAGTATTTACTTCAAGGATTTTTGATGCTTCTGAGATAGCTTTTTTAGACCATGTGCCAGATAAAACATAGTCGGCTTTCTTTTTTATATGTCCAAAGTTCATTGGCACAGTAGCGAATTGCTGAGTTGCTCCTCCTTGTAGAAAGAGAACATCATGTGTGTCAGGAATGTTTAATAAGTCTATAAAGTCTTTCTTAGCAGTAGTTGCTACCTCATCATAAATTGAAGATCTATGACTCATTTCCATTATTGACATGCCAGAATCACCCCATTCAAGGAGCTCTTCTTTAACTTCAGCTAAAACATGTTCGGATATTACTGCTGGGCCAGCGCAAAAATTCCATTTACGCATTAATCTTCCTCTTGATTTTGATCAACATCTTCATCGTGATCTTCTTCATTTGGAATCGTCACACATTCAATCAATTTTTCTCCATCTTTTGGAGAGATAATTTTTACACCCTGAGTATTTCTACTTAATGTTGGAACTTGAACAACAGATGTTCTTATCATTGTCCCTTTATCACTTATTAGCATAATGCCATCTTCATCCTCAACCAATGCAGCCGCAACCATAGAGCCATTTCTTTCACTAGTTTTCATAGAAATAACACCTTGTCCACCTCTATTATGAGAAGGAAAGTCTTCTAAACTTGTTTTCTTGCCGTACCCATTTTCAGAAACACATAAGATTGTTTTTGCGGGGTCCCCGACCATTAATGAAATTAGTCTTTCATCTTTTTTTAGCGTAATTCCTCGAACGCCTCTGGCTGTTCTACCCATATGCCTTACATGTGACTCATTAAATCTAATAAGTTTTCCAGATGAAGAGGCTAATAGAATTTCGTCATTCCCAGAGGTAATTGCTGTTCCGACTAACTGATCATCATCATCCAATGCAATCGCCTTAATACCTGATTTATATTTCTTAGCGAACAGACTTAGATTCGTTTTTTTAGTTGTTCCTTTTCTAGTTGCCATGAAGATAAATTTATCTTCAGAGAATTCACTAACTGGCAATATGTCACTTACAGATTCATCATCATCCAAGTTCAGCATATTTACCAAAGGTCTTCCTTTAGAAGTTCTCGATGCAACAGGAATTTCATAAACTTTCAACCAAAACACTTTGCCTTTAGTGGTGAAGCATAATATTTGCATGTGGCTACTTAAGACATAAAGATTTTGAATTAAGTCCTCTTCCTTAACTGCTGCTGCTGCTTTTCCCTGGCCTCCTCTTCTCTGCTCTCTATACTCATCCAAAGGTTGTGTTTTTGCATAACCACTTCTAGAAACAGTAAGAACTCTCATCTCCTCAGGTATAAGATCTTCGTTGGTGATGCCTCTTCTTGTATCATTTATTAATGTTCTTCTTTCATCACCGAAATTAGTTTTAATTTCCTCAAGCTCATCAATCATAAGAGTTTGAAGCGTGTCTTTATCATCTAAAATTTTGAGTAGATCAATTATTTTAGAAACAATATCTGCAAATTCATTACTTAGATTATCTTGTTCTAGGCCTGTTAGCCTTCCAAGTCTTAGCTCTAAGATGGCTTTAGCTTGATCGGCAGATAATTTATATTTTTTACCGTTGATACCAAGATCTTTACCAAGACCTTCTGGCTTACACGCATCCCCACCAACTTTCTTTAAAATTGCTTCTACAGGACCTGCTTTCCAATCCTTCTTACATAATGCCTCAGCAGCTACTTTTGGATCTTTTGATTTTTTGATTATGGTAATAACTTCATCTATATTTGCTATAGCTACCATTAATCCTTCTACTATATGCCCTCTTTCTCTTGCTTTTTTGAGATCATATTGTGTTCTTTTTTTAATTACATCTTTTCTATGCTTAACGAATGCCTCAAGCATTTCTTTAAGGTTAACTTCCTTAGGCTGGCCATCTACAAGAACAGTAAAATTAATACCAAAGGACTGTTCTAGTTGAGATTGAGCAAATAGATTATTTTCTAAAACCTCTACTGATTCGCCTTTTCTAACTTCTATAACCACTCTCAAACCATCTTTATCTGATTCATCTCTTATTTCGGTAATGCCTTCAATTTTCTTATCTTTTACTAACTCAGCTATCTTTTCTAACATCCTAGCTTTGTTAACCATATAAGGTATTTCATTAATTATTAATGATTGTTTTCCTGATTTCTCGTCTTCTTCTATAGAAGTATTTGACCTTGTATGAATAATGCCTCTTCCTGTTTTATATGCATCATAGATACCAGACCTTCCATCTATAGTCCCGCCTGTAGGAAAGTCAGGGCCTGATATATCCTTAATAAGATCATCAATGGTTAGCTCAGGATCTTTAATAAGATTAATGCTTGCATTAAGAACTTCTGTAAGATTGTGAGGAGGTATATTAGTAGCCATTCCAACAGCAATACCGGATGAGCCATTGACTAATAAATTTGGTATTTTGGTTGGTAGAACATCAGGAATAAATTCACTACCATCATAGTTAGGAGAGAATGAGACTGTTTCTTTTTCAAGATCCCCATACATCTGATCAGTTATTTTAGCCATTCTTACTTCTGTATACCTCATGGCAGCAGGAGGATCACCATCAATAGACCCAAAGTTACCCTGACCTTCGACAACAGGATATCTCATGGAGAAGTCTTGAGCCATTCTTACCATGGCATCGTATACAGCACTATCACCGTG
>CAJXAZ010000048.1 GCA_913050015.1 uncultured Gammaproteobacteria bacterium | reverse complement strand
CCATTGCCGGTTCTTATAGAAAAAATATTGTTTTCACAGCGGGACCGCCATCTGGTGGAGGGATAACACTATTAACTGCTTTGAATGTCTTAAGTTTCTTCGATTTAAAAAAATATAAAAGTAACTCTATCTATACTTATCATCTTCTTTCAGAGGCTTTAAGAAGAGGCCATAACAATAGATCACATTTTGTTGGGGATCCTGACTACTTTAATGTTCCTGTTGAAAAACTTCTGTCCAAAGAGAGAACTATGGAATTAGCAAAATCTATAAATATTAATAAGGCTAGTAAATCCACTTCAATCAAACCCTTAAATCATGTTGAAGAGGGCAGAAATACAACTCACTATTCAATTATTGATAAGGATGGCAATGCTGTCTCAAACACCTATACCCTTGGCTATTCATTTGGGTCAGGTGTCACCATTCCAGGAACAGGGGTGTTACTGAACAATCAGATGAATAATTTTGCATACAGTTATGGAGATAAAGAAGAGCGTGGTCGATCTGCAAGTTTTGGTAATAAATTTGAACCCGGAAAAAAACCTATGAGCACAATGGCACCAGTAATGGTTTTTAATAATAAAAATCAACTATCTCTTATTACCGGATCACCTGGAGGCTCATTAATTCCTGCTGCTATCTTAAGAGTAGTTACAGGCGTTATAGATTTTGACCTAAATATTGGCGAGGCAACAATGTTGACTAGGGTTCATAAGGATTGGCCTGCTTTAGGTATTCGTTATGAAAATACATTAACACCTATTGTAGTTAAGAGACTAAAGGACATGGGTCATGGAGCAAGGTCAGATAAAACAATGGGTAGCACTCAGAGCATTCATATTATTGATGGCGTTAACCATGGATATTCCGACCTCAGAAGACCAGGTGCCGGGGTATCAATTCAACCTAACTAATTTACTCTGTAATTCAGCGGCGGCTTCCTGTCTCCTAGAAGAGCTTTATATATAAAATCTTCTCCCACTCTATTTTTAAGCTCATCTTTTGCTTCTATTATTACATTTTGATCTTCGAAGATATCTATCGCAGTTGCTGCAAGAGTCTTTGCTGCAAGCTCTGCTCCCTTAAGCCCAATTGAAGTTCCTCCAGACGCAACAGCTTGCCAAGAATGTGCCGCAGTTCCAGGAACCCAGGTTGCTGCTCGCAAGCCTGCAGTTGGAACTGTCCAACTAACATCGCCAACATCAGTAGATCCGTAATTATGAGAAATCTCATACTCTCTAACAGATTCCTGTGAACCAATTAGGTTATCCGGTTGAATAAAAGTTTTATAAATTTCTGTAGCAAATGCATTTTCTTTATCGTTATAAGCTATGCCCCCAAAATCCATAAGGTTTTTATGCACTATTTTTTGAATCGTTTCATTTGGTAATAAAGAATAGTTCCCATGCATAACCTCATAAGTCACATTAGTCTCTGTTCCAAAGGCCGCTCCTTCTGCAGTTTTTACTAATCGTTTAAATAAATCCTCAACTACTTTCATTTTAGGATGTCTTACGTAGTAATAAACTTCAGCAAGATCTGGTACAACATTAGGAGCAAGACCTCCTTTAGTAATTACGTAGTGCATTCTGGATTCTTGAGGAATATGTTCTCTCATCATATTAGACATCATATTCATTGCCTCAACTCCATCAAGAGCAGATCTTCCAAGTTCAGGAGAGCCAGCTGCATGTGCTGATATTCCTTTAAAAGTAAATCTTGCTGATTTATTTGAATTTGAAGTTTTGGAGTTTGCAGAGTTGTTATCATCTGGATGCCAATGAAGGACAATGTCAACGTCATTAAATAATCCGTCCCTAACCATGTAAACTTTTCCTGAGCCACCTTCTTCTGCTGGTGTTCCATAGAATCTTATTCTTCCCTCTGTTTTGCTTTCAACAAGCCACTCTTTAATAGCTACGCTAGCCCAGGCTGAAGAAGCTCCAAATAAGTGGTGGCCGCAAGCATGACCTCCACCGGATGTGTTATCTGCAATTTCTTTAAAAGGAGATGTAGTCTGTGATAAGCCAGGAAGGGCATCAAACTCTCCAAGAATTCCTATAACAGGGCCACCACTTCCATATTCAGCTATAAAAGCTGTTGGTATTCCAGCGACACCTCTTGTTATTGTGAATCCCTCTTTTTCCAATGCATTTGCTAATAGTTCCGAGCTTTGATTTTCTTGATACCCGAGCTCAGCATGATTCCATATCTTTAATGCAATCGTTTGGAACTGATTTTTATGATTATCAATATTATCTTCAATTGATGCTGCGTTTACATTTTCTATAAATAGAAAACATATTATGAAACTAAAAATTTGTCCTTGAAGCTTATTTCTTTTCCTACCCATTCCTCTTCTCCCATATTGTTAATAATATTCGTATCTCTTGATATTAATACTTTTCTTTTACCTTGGGAATCATTGATATAAATAATAGCTTTTAGCTTCTTATCAACAGCGTCAGGAATAGTTGTGTATCCAATCACAATTCCTTTGCCTTCCTTTAATGTGGAAAGCGGAATTGGTTTTTCTATTTTCTCAGCCTCACTTGTCACGTCTTTAGAAATAAAATCCATCAAGGGCTCCTTAGCCCAAAGTGCAAAAGCTTGTTTTGTCATCATTCCAGAAACACCAGTGACTAATCCTATTTTATTATTATCTTTTCGAATATCAGAAAGCATTTTGACCGTTGAGTGAATCATATAGTTGTTAAGCGGCCCGCCTGCAAAAGACATTCCTCCAGTAACTGTTTTTATATCCTCATCTTTTAGGCCAAGTTCATCTGAAAACATCTGAACAGCTACAGGAAAGCAGCTATATAAATCAAATGTATTAGCACTAAAATTATTTTCCTTACTTATTTCTATTATAAATTTAGCAGCTAGCTCTAAACCTAAGGGCTTTATCATATTAGGTCTTTGAATCGTAGCTATCATGTGATTTGTTTCAGATGAGGCGAGAGGGTAGATTCTTTTATTAACAGGAATATTTAATTTATCTGCAAGATTTTCACTGCATAAGATCATTGCTGATGCCTGATTGACATTCCAGCTAGTACAGTGATATTTATTATAAGGAGTTGCCTGAACTGGGTTTTTCTTACTTGGCGTTGCTATGTTCTTCCATTCTAACTTTTCATCTATCCAGCCATCTGAATTTAATGATGCTATTAATGAAAATTTCTCGTAAAGTTTGCCAAGCATCTTTCGATGTTCTTGGATGCTCAATTTCTTACTAGATCTTAATGCAGACTCTAAAATGGCGTAATAACCTACAGCCATTAAACCCAAAGCTTCTGCCTCCTCTTCAATATGCAAATCTTTTTCAGCCTTTACATAATGATCTGGATTTTCATTCAGCTCAGTTTCAATAAAATCTTTACCTTCTATTAAACCTCTAATTTTTTTAAATCTTGCTTCACCACCAACTATAAGGGTTGCCTGAATTTCATTATTAATTATCTTAGCGCAAGCACTATTTATTAAGTTCTGCTGAAGGACTCCTATTTTTGTAACACTAGTTTTAACTGAAGTAATTCCATTCCTTTCTGCTATCCATCTGCCTGGGTCCCTATACTTCCAAAATCCTTTGGGAACCTGAATTTCATCTATGTATTGTGCAATATTAGGATTGGTTGTATCTTTGATGGCATCTTTAGTAGCCTGATCCATAAGGACTAAAGCTTCATCTAATTCATCAAAAGTACCTTTTTGTTGAATAGAGCTTATCCCAATTACAACAGGCCTGTTCATTTTAGAAATAAGCTACTCTTCAGTTTTTTCATAAAGAGGCATTGCAGCTATATTAAAGCCAGCATCAACATAGGTTATTTCACCTGTTATTCCACTTGCATAATCAGAGCAAAGAAATGCTGCAACATTACCCACTTCCTCAGCGCTAACAGGTCTTCCTAATGGAGCTCTTGCAGAATGTTGGGATAACATTTTTCTAAAATTCTTAACACCTGATGCAGCCAATGTTTTTATTGGTCCTGCTGATATTGCATTAACTCGAATATTATCAGATCCCATTGATGCTGCTAAAAATCTAGTATTAGCTTCTAAGCTCGCTTTAGCCAAACCCATTACATTATAATTTGGCATTGTTTGCACCGCACCAAGGTATGAAAGAGTTAGAAGGGCAGACCCATCATTTAAGA
>CAJXAZ010000047.1 GCA_913050015.1 uncultured Gammaproteobacteria bacterium | reverse complement strand
ATACCTGCTTTTGCATAATCATATCCAGGTTTAAAGATAGGTACTAAAGCTCTTTTTGCTGCGCTTAAAATATCCCTTGTATCGTTTGTGGGAGTAAATAGTTCTATAGTTTTATGACCTGAATATTGAGGCTTATGATCACTAAAAGGACTCGTTCTTATAAATACAGTAACTTGAGAGCATTTCTGCTTTTCATTTCTTAGTTTCTCAGATGCTCTTGTAGCAAAATTACTAACAATAGGCTTTAAAGTTTCTAAATTAAGTACTCTTGTGCCAAAGCTACGGCTCACCACAATCTGTTTTTTTGCAGACATATTATCTTCTATATTGAGACACCTTTGACCTCTGAGCTCTCTAACTGTTCTCTCTAGAACAACACTAAAGTTTCGTTTTATGCGCTGAGGATCGATATCGGCTAATTGAAGAGCATTGGTAATCTTGGCTTTATTGAGATGTTCAGTAAGTTTTCTACCAACACCCCAGACTTCATTCACTGGAGTATTAGCTAGAGCATGTCTAATTTGATTTTGTGTAGAAAGCCTATGAACTTTAGTTGGAATATTTAATCGCTTAACTTCGTTAATAGCTATTTTTGTTAATGTTTTAGTAGGAGCAATACCTACACGGACAGGAACGCCAGTCCATTGTTTAATTAGGCCTCTCATATGGCAGCTAAAATCATATAGATCATAGTTCTTTTCTAAAGTATCTAAGTCTAGAAAAGCTTCATCGATGCTATAAATTTCTATCCTGGGGACGAATCCTTCAAGGATATTCATTACTCTAGATGACATATCTCCATAGAAGGTGAAGTTAGATGAGAAGACTACTCCGCCTTGGGCAAGAAAAGATTTTTTTACTTTAAACCAAGGTACGCCCATACCTATTCCCAATTTCTTTGCTTCAGCGCTACGAGCAATGACACAGCCATCATTATTAGAAAGAACAACTATGGGTATGTTTTTTAGATCAGGTCGGAAGACTCTTTCACAGGACGCATAAAAGCTATCGCAATCTACTAACGCAAGAGCCATTAAAATTTATTAATAGCCGCGGTAACAGTTCCTACTATTTCTAATTCTTGACCGTGATTAATAAAGATAGGAGGGTACTCAGGATTATCTGGCATTAAGCACATTTTTGGCTTGAGCTTTAATCGCTTGCAGACAAACTCGCCATCAAGAGAAGCAACAACAATACTGTCATGCTTTGGTTTGATGCTTCTATCAACAACTAGAACAGCTTGATCGGTTATTCCAGAGCCAATCATTGACTGACCTTGAGCTCGTACTAAAAAGGTTGCAGCTCCATTCTTAATAAGATGTTTATTCAAATCAATCGGACTCTCAATATAGTCACTTGCAGGGCTGGGGAACCCTGCATGCACTGACTCAAGAAAATAAGGCACAAATATGGCCGGCAGATTTTCTTCAGAAATTTTTCCGATGTAGTTAACTTTCATATGGGTTTTTTATAAATACTGTACAAATATACAGTATTAATTTAATCATGACAATATATTTTTACTCAACGAATGTGCGGCATTATGTTTATTATATTTTGATAATTTTGTGTAGAATATATCTATGTTTAATTTTTCTAAAGTACTTCCTTCGGTAGCTAATAACGAACTCGATAGCCCAAGAATAGCTTTATGGGCCTTTATATTATTTACAGCTCTTATGACTTGGCGGTCTATCATACATATGCTTTTTGAGTCCTGGGGGCTTCATGGTATTGCAAACTTTATTGTTTTAACTGGTGATCCTGATCCAATGCCGGTGATCTATAGATTTTTTTCAATGTGGGGGTCAGCTCAACTTCTTTTTTGTCTTGTGTGTTGGACAGTAATTTTTAAATATAAATCCCTCATACCTTTGATGAATATATTTTGGATGATAGATTGGGGGCAGAGGCTATTTATTTATCCCTTTATTAGGGAGGATATAACTGTCATAGGCTTATATACCGACAACCTTACCCCAGGATCAGAGCTAGCCCCGATAGGATTCGCAATAACCGTGTTGCTGTTTTTAATATCTGTAGCTAACAAAAAGAAGAAGTAATTATAAAGACCTAGATTTATTTTATTAATTATTAGCTTATTAGTAAGGCCAGTAACTAGGAAATAGAAAATTTCTCTAGACTAAACTCTTGATCATCAATTGATAAGAACCATCCATCAGCTCCCCAGTCACCAAGAACTATCCTTTTAGAAGAATTAATTTCATGTATATCAGGTCTGTGAGTATGACCATGTATAAAAAGATTTGGATTATGTTCAGCTATAAAGCTCTCAACCGCTGCAGTATTTACATCTGTAATGGTTTTAGATTTTTCAGCTGTTGCCTCTTGGCTAGCATCTCTCATTGAAGCTGCAATTTCTTTGCGTTCAGTTAAATCTTTTTGAAGAAAATTAGACTGCCATGCCTCAGTACGAACTTGATCTCTAAATGCTATGTAATCAGTATCATCAGTACATAGAAAATCACCATGACTTAGAACAACATTTTGCCCATTAATATCTAGCGAATAGGGATCAGGTAATATTGTTATTCCTGTATCTTCTGCAAAAGATTTACCAATTAAGAAATCTCTATTCCCATGAATAAAAAATGTCTCAGGACCATTCGTTGTAAATGTAAGAAGGGCTTTTTTTATCTCTTGGTAGAGAGGGGTATCATCATCATCACCAATCCAGGCTTCAAAAAGATCGCCTAAAATATAAAGATGAGTACAAGCCTCTTTTGATTCGTTTAAAAATACAAAAAAGGCCTGAGTAAGTTCTGGGTGCTTATCGCTTAAGTGGAGGTCTGATATAAAGCGTGGCTTCATTCAGTAACAGTAACAGACTCTATAGTAATAGTCTCAACAGGAACATCCGAATGCCCACCAGTGTTACCAGTTGCAACATCAGCAATTTGATCTACCACGTCCATACCTTCAGATACTTTTCCAAAAACTGCATATCCCCAGCCTTGTGCATTTTCACCAGTATGATTTAAGAATCCATTATCTTTATGGTTAACAAAAAATTGACCAGTAGCTGAATGAGGGTCATTAGTTCTTGCCATGGCAACAGTTCCACGATCGTTTGTCAGTCCATTGTTTGCTTCATTTTGAATTGGAGCAGTTCCACTAGATTTATTACTCATATCAGCGTTTAAACCACCGCCTTGAACCATAAATCCATTGATCACTCTGTGAAAGATAGTTCCTTCGTAGTATCCAGATTTTGCTATAGCAACAAAATTTGCAACAGTAATGGGCGCTTTTTCACCATCTAATTCAAGATGTATATCTCCAGCAGAAGTTTTAATAGTTACCTGTGTCATGCTCGTTTCCTCAATAATTGGTGTTACAGCCTCATCCTCTTTTTTAGAACAAGAATTAAGAACCAATGCCAGGGCAAGGGTACATAAAACTGGTTTTAATATAGCGTTCATTTTGCAGACTTAGCTTTAAATTTAAAAATGTGATTTTATCATTAAAAATCATAGTTGAGCATGTAGTCTCTAAATTGATCTTTTATAATTTTTTTATCTAAGCCAAACTCATCCAATGAGTATTGATGATCGGACTTAGTATTGCCTTGATTCTGTGAAAGATAGCTTTCAATATTGTTTTCAGTCTCAATAGTCATATCAAAACCTAATTGCAAATAAACATTCTTAATTTGATTGAGCGGGCTTTGAATAAAATCATGATAATTTATATCAATAATTTGATTTGAAGAAAGATGTCTTCTATCTTCCATCCCTTTATTAAGATTATGATTCCAAAAATCTATAACAGTCTTCCCGATATCATTAGTATTAACTTTTCTAGAAAAAGCTGATCTGACATTCTTTGTTAAGCTGCAAAAAGAACCGACCGAATCAGTGGGATCTCTATGAATATGAATAAATTTTGCATTAGGATAGGTTCTCAAAATTTCAGGAAGATGACCTATGTGGCTTGGGTCCTTTAACAGCCATCGCTTAGGCTTCCCATTTACTTCTAGAGCTTGAAAGAACCTCTTATGCCACATGAAAACTGAATCAAAAGAGCAATATTTTAAGTAGTCTATATATTCAGGGACATCGGCCATACACATATATACAAAGCTTCTAACATTCATCGTAGCTATCTGTTCACATTCTTCAGGGGTATTAGCTCTTATGGTATGCATAGCTCTTAACTTTGGTATTAAAGTCTTTGCTAGTTTTAACTCTCTATTAATCTTTCTTTCTCTTTTATATTCCTCTTTCTCATTCTTAGTAATGGGAAGGGGGCTCATTATTTCCCAATAAAGAGGAGATCTGTGAGCCGCATCAAGAGAGAGGAGGTTAAATAGGAAAGTAGTCCCTGATCTAGGTAGTCCAATTACAAAGACAGGGTCAGATGGTTCGGAGAAGCTATTGTTCAGATGGAGTTGTTCTAAATCTCTTCTTACTTTCAATCTATTTTTTAGCTGATGATTAAAAGCAATTTTTCCAAATTGATTGAATTTATTATTTTTATTTAATGAATGAAT
>CAJXAZ010000046.1 GCA_913050015.1 uncultured Gammaproteobacteria bacterium | reverse complement strand
ATGATTTTTGGTAAAGAAATTAATGGAGCTAAAAGATGGCTAGATCTTGGTATTTTCACACTTCAATCATCTGAGATTATAAAGATATCTTTACCAATTTTTTTATCCTCTTTTTTATATAACAAGCCTTTGCCAATTAATCTTAGGCATACGTTCATAACTTTAAGCCTAATTGGTTTTACTTTTTTATTGGTTGCTAGGCAGCCAGATCTTGGAACAGGGTTGGTAGTTCTCATGGCTGGTGCTTATATTTTATTTTTAGCAGGTTTAAGCTGGAGGTTTATAGGAACCTCTTTTGGAATATTGCTCTTGTCATTACCATTCTTATGGAATAATTTTTTAGAGCCCTTTCAGAGGCAGAGGATACAAACACTTTTTAATCCAAATGCAGATCCTTTTGGAACTGGATGGAATATCACCCAATCCAAGATTGCCATTGGCTCTGGCGGCATTAATGGAAAAGGTTTTCAGGAAGGCTCCCAGGCTCATTTAGATTTTTTACCAGAAGCAGAAACAGATTTTATTTTTGCAGTGGTTGCAGAGGAGTTTGGCTTTATAGGAGTTTGTATTCTTTTAAGCATCTTCTTCTTTATTTTATTACGATGTTTATATCTTGCCTTTAATGCAAGAGATAGGTTTTGTAGATTGACTATAGGAGGACTGAGTTTAGTCTTTGCATCAACTTTATTTATAAATCTCTCTATGGTTGCAGGAATTATCCCAGTTGTTGGCATGCCACTTCCATTTATCAGCAAAGGAGGTTCATCTTTGCTATCATTCTATTTAGCTTTTGGAATAATAATATCAATGGCAACGCATAAAAAATTAATGCAGCGATGAAAAATTTATAAGCATTTAATGCCTAAAATTATATGAAAAAATACATTTTAACTCTTTTAATTTCCTTCCCTTTGCTTGCAGATTACTCATCTCATCCCGAAGCAGAATTTGTAATTAAAGAATTAACTGAAGAGCATGGCTTTGATAAGTCTTACGTTTTAAAGATATTGTCAGATGCAAAGAAACAACAAAAAATAATTGACTCTATTTCAAAACCCGCTGAATTCACATGGACATGGGACAGATATAAAAAGTTATTTATAGAAGAAAAAAGAATTTCAAATGGTAAAAAGTTTATACAGGATAATATCCAAACCTTCACAAGAGTGGAAGATGAATTTGGAGTACCCAAGGAAGTAATAACTGCGATTATTGGTGTTGAGACCAGATATGGACGAATACAAGGAAGTTATAGGGTTATTGATAGCCTTACAACCCTAGGTTTTGATTACCCAAGAAGAGCTAAATTTTTTAGAAGCGAGCTAATAAAATTTTTTCTGTTAACAAGAGAAAACGATCTAAATATTCTTGAAGTTAAGGGTTCTTATGCTGGGGCTATGGGTTATGGGCAGTTCATTTCTTCAAGCTATAGAGCATACGCTATTGATTATGACGGCGATGGGTATGCAGATCTTTTTAATTCAGTTGAGGATGCTATTGGCAGCGTAGCCAATTATTTAAAAGTTCACGGCTGGAAGCGAAATGGAGATATTGTTCAAAAAATTAATCTAAATAATGTAAGAAAGCCTTATAGAAATAATGAAGAATCAAATAAATTTATACCTTTAATGTTTAGCGAAGGAACCAATGAGAATTACATAGTAGAAGAAGGTGATTCATTGCTAGAAATAGCTATAACTAATAATATTGAGCTCAAGGAGTTAATGTCATTAAACAATATCTCAAATCAAAATCTAATCAAAACTGGTCAAAAGATACTTTTAAATTCAAAAAAAGATGTTTATTTTATAGGTGACGATAATTTTATTGCCATTACCAAATATAATATTAGTCATTTTTACGCAATGGCAGTTTATTATTTATCAAAAGAGTTAAAAATATGAAAAAATTATTACTACTAACACTCAGCATTTCATCCTTTTTAGATGCTCAAAGCTTTATCCCAGATGCGCCTGATCTTGATTTAAAAAGCTATATTTTAATTGAGCCTAATACAAATACAGTAATAGCTGAATTTAATTCAGATTTTGAGATAGTCCCAGCAAGCATGACAAAGATTATGACTACTTATATAGCTGCAGAGTATTTGGCTGATGGGGCAATATCTTTAGAGGAAGAGGTCCTAATAAGTACAAAGGCTTGGAAGATGAAGGGTTCAAGGATGTTTATTGAGCAAGGTAAGAAGGTAACAATTTCAGATCTCCTTAAGGGAATTATTATTCAGTCAGGAAATGATGCCTCTGTGGCAATAGCTGAATTTTTGGGAGGCAATGAAGAGGGCTTTGTAGATTTAATGAATTCTTATGCAGCTGATCTCGGAATGATCAATACTAATTTCTTTGATGCTTCTGGATTATCAGACTTAAATACTACTACCGCAGAGGATCTAGCGATTCTCTCATCAAATTTTATAAACAAATTTCCAGAAACTTACGCGCTCTATAAAGAAAAAAGTTTTACATATAACGATATTAAGCAATTGAATAGAAATAAATTGCTCTGGAGAGATGAAACTTCCGATGGAATGAAGACTGGCTGGACAGAATCAGCTGGCTATTGCTTGGTCGGCTCTGCAAAAAGAGGCAATATGCGACTAATTACAGTAGTAGCTGGAAGTAAAACAGAAAATGACAGATTTATGGCATCACAAAGATTATTAGAGTATGGGTTTAAGTGGTATGTAACTCAGAAAGTAATAGATGCCAATAAAGAATATCAGAATATTAAAATATGGGGTGGTCAGGAAGGGACTCTAAGTTTGGGTTTTGCAAATGATATTTCCATTACGCTACCTAGGAAAGATTTTAAAGACCTAAAAATTAATTATAAATATCAGAATAATATTCAAGCACCAATCAGCATCGGTCAAAAAATTGGAATACTTGAAATTAGTAGTAACGACGAAGTTATTCTAGTGTCTGACCTTGTTGCCTTACAGGATATTGAGGCAAAAGGCTTTTTTGGAAGACTCTGGTCTAAATTTGTCTTATGGGTCTTTGGCTTATTTGGAATGGCAGATAATGGGTCAGATTGAGGGAGTATTCAACGGGAGTTTTGACTTAGTAGAAAATATTAAAATATCTCCTTTAAGTAGGGCTTACACATTCTCTGACAGTATCTACGAAGTTGTTCCTTTCTATAATTCTAAAGCTATAGCTTTCGATATGCATATTGAGAGGCTACTAAGGAGCTCCAATGAACTCTCAATAGCATTGGATATAGAACAAGCAAGCAATCAAATAACACAACTTATATCAAACTGCCCATCAGAAAATGGTTATGTTTATTATCAAGTGACTCGAGGTCAAGATATTGTCCGTTCACATATGTATAAGCCATTAATGGATATTGAGACTTTTGGATATGTTCTTCCTTTTTCTTTTGAAACAAAAACTTTAAAAGTAATGATCTGTGAGGATATTAGATGGGGCAGGTGTGATATCAAATCCACATCTCTTCTTGGTAATGTGATGCAGATGAATTCTGCTCAAAAGCATGATTGTGATGAGGTTATTATGCATAAAGAGAATATTTTGACAGAGGCAGGAGCTTCGAATGTGTTCTTTGTTAAAAATGGGACTGTTTGCACCCCAGCCTTATCTAACAATATATTGCCTGGTATTACCCGAGCCCTATTAATAAATGAAATAAAGAAAATAAATATTCCATTCATTGAAGGAATTTTTGATCTTAAAGACCTCTCAAATGCTTCTTCTGCCTGGCTCTCTAGTTCAACAAAAGGTCTTGCTCCAATATCTGAAATTATAAATCTAGACAATTCACTCAACACTCAAGATCCCGTCTACCTCAAATGCAAAGAAGCCTTCGATTATAAGTTTTTTAGTTAGCGGTTAGCTTGATTATTAGAGTATCTAACTCATCCCAAAAATTTTTCTTAATAAGCCCCTTGTTTGCTAAATCAAGTTCAAAAACACTTCTTTGTAGACCAATTAGATTTTTTAATGAATGTTTTTTTATAAAACTCATATACCCACTGACCTTGTCGCCCCAAACTCCAGATTTTTGTAGACTTGCTTGTGGACTTCTATTCCGAAGCGCACTAGTTGAGCTGTTAACAATCTTCCCAACAATCCAAACTAATAATGGGGCATAGTGTCCTTCAGTGCTTTTAATAGAGTTAACTATCCTTAATGCATTTTTTGTATCTCTAGAAATTATCATATCCTCCAACTCAAAAGGTAAAAATTCTGATGAATCTATAACCGACCCTTGGGCCATATTCATTCCATCTTTATAAACCAATTTAAGAATTTTAATTTCATTTTGCTGAGCAACTAAATTTCCAGAATTCATCTCATAGATACTTTGAACAAGTCCGTTTCTATCTTGATCTGATGTGAAGCTGAGCTCATTCTTTAGCCAAATTTTTTCCTCGAATGATTTTAATTTTTTACACTCAACTATTAAGGCAGAAACATCCATCTGCTTAACCCATTTAGTAGAAGGGTTTAATTTCTCATTATGTGAGTTAATTATTATGGCAATATTTTCCATATTACTAATATTTGGTATTTCAAATATTTTTATTATTTGATCTGGAATTTTTCCTTGATCATGGTTGATCTCAATTATTGTTTTTGAGCCAAATAGAGAACCGCCTGCATTTTCTATAACAGCTTGTTCTATATC
>CAJXAZ010000045.1 GCA_913050015.1 uncultured Gammaproteobacteria bacterium | reverse complement strand
GTCCAGTCATCGTCAGATGGTCTTTTATTATTAATAACTCTATCAAGCAAGTCTTCACAAGAATCAGAGATAATTAAATCACTAAAGTTTGCTTGAGATATAAATCCTTCTCCAACTGCTTTTTCCATCCAAGCAATTAGATGGTCATAGTATCCAGCTGTATTTAGCAGCGCTACTGGCTTGTTTATCAATCCCAGCTGATTACTTGCCATAATTTCAGCAAGCTCATCTAAGGACCCTACGCCTCCAGGAAGGACTATAAAAGCATCAGACCTTTCCATAAATTCATCTTTTCTATCAAGAAGGGTATTAGTTACAATAACTTCTTTTACTCTAGGGTTTACTAGCTCGAGATTAACTAGAGATTTTAAGGATATAGCAATAGCATCTACTCCATTATCCATCGCTGTATTAGAGACTACGCCCATTAATCCGACCTCGCCTCCACCAAATACAACGTTAATTCCTTTTTTCGCCATTAACTCTGCCATTTTTTTAGCTTCTTGAGCATATATAGGGTTATTGCCTAAGTGGGCACCACAAAAAACTGAAATATTTTTCATACTAATCCTCTAATCCTTTATCCCACTGCCCAAGAGCAGCTAGTTGATTCATCTTAGCTCTATGCGACAAAGCATCTTGTGCTATAAAAATATTCTCTGGTTTTCCCATCCAAGCCTTTAGCGTTGGTGCCTGAAGCGCTCTTCCGTATGAGAAGCTTAACTTCCAATCAAAGCCGCCAATTTTGTTCATAGCATCTAAATGAGCTGTAGCAAGAAGCTCTGACTGTCCACCTGATAAAAAAGTTATTGCTGGAAGTTCTGATGGAACATTAGCCTTTAGACAGTCTAAAGTTTTTTGAGCTACTTCATTTATGCTTGCTTGATTAGGGCAAGTTGATCCCGCTGTAACCATATTAGGCTTCAATATTGTTCCTTTGATATTTACTCCATTTTCTTTTAAATGATGAAATAAAGACTTTAAAGATCTTTCAGTTGCTGCGAAGCATTCTTCTATGGAATGATCACCTTCCATTAATACTTCAGGCTCAACCATAGGAACCATTCCATTATCTTGAACAACCTTAGCGTAATCAGCCAAGGCCTTCATGTTTGCGTCGATACAATTATCAGTAGGTAGATTATTACCAATCTTTATAACAGCTCTCCACTTAGTGAATTTGGCTCCGAGCAAAGCGTACTCTTTAAGTCTTTCGTCTAAACCTTCTAAGCCAACGGTAACCGTTTCATCAGAATCTCCAATAGGTTGAAGCCCTTTGTCTACTTTTATTCCAGGTAATGCTCCTTGGGAGTTCATAAGGTCTACTAGAGAAGTTCCATCTTTAGCATTTTGTCTAATAGTTTCATCAAAAAGTATTACGCCGCCAATATTTCCTTGAATGCCCCCTGATCTGAAAAGCATTTCTCTGTAATCTCTTCTGCTTTCTTCTGTTGACTCTACTCCGATGGTATCGAATCTTTTAGTGCAAGTTGGGTTGCTTTCATCCGCAGCAAGAATCCCTTTGCCGTCCGAGACTATGTAGGATGCAATTTCTTCTAAAGTATTTAATGACATTTTTTTCTCCTTTCTAATTCTTTAACTTTAAGGCTTGAATTGAAGGTAAATCTCTTCCTTCCATGAACTCTAAAAAAGCTCCTCCGCCCGTTGAACAGTATGATACATCATCTGAATTGATAAATTTATTAATGGCTGAGATAGTCTCGCCGCCGCCTGCAATAGAAAATGCTTTTGATTGCGCTATTGCCAATGAAAGCTCTTTCGTTCCTTGTTCAAATAAAGAGTTTTCAAAGACACCTAGAGGACCATTCCATAATATAGTTTTTGAAGTATTAATTATTTGCAACATTTCATCAGTAAGGAGTTGGTCTAATATCATTTCATCCTTTTGCACTTCATTGATATTTTTTTCGACAACTCTACTGCCCTCAAAAGTAAGGGAAGTTATAACTTTTTGTGGAAGAATGATTTTGCCTCCATCTAATAGCTCTTTAGCTATTCCAAGCATGGATTCTTCAAATAAAGATCTTCCTACCTCAAATCCAGCAGCTTTAATAAATGTATTAGCAATTCCTCCGCCAACGACTATGTGGTCGGCCTTAGTATTAATATTTTTTATAAGCTCTAGTTTTGTGGATACCTTTGAGCCGCCTATAACCGCAGTATATGGATCCTCATATTCATTTAACGCCTTAGTTAAAGAGGCGATTTCGTTCTGGAGTAAAATTCCTGCACATGCTTCTTTTGAATAAGTAATTGCAGAGTGAGTGGATGCTTGTTCACGATGTGAAGTGCCAAAGGCATCAAATACGTAAATATCACATAAGGACCCCAAAAGCTTTCCTAGGGCAGGGCTATTTAATTTCTCCCCGTCAAAAAATCGTATATTTTCAAGAACTTGTATTCTTGCCTTGCTATTAAAAATGGAAGGATCATGAGGGTTGGTTATTAGGTCGACTTCCTCTTCAACAATATCTTTTAGAGATTCCACAACCGGTCTTAAAGATAATCCTTTATCAAAAATACCTTCTTCAGGTCTTCCAAGATGAGAGACTAAAAGAACTTTAGCGCCTTGGTCTAAAGCATGATTAATAGTTGGCATAGATGCCAAGATTCTTGTCTTATCATAAACAGCGCCATCTTTAATAGGCACATTCATATCAACTCTTATAATAAGATTTTTATTATTTAGATTTAAATCTAAAAGATTATTCATCTAATAATGATTTCGCCATTTTAATAACGTTTGGAGTAGTAAAACCAAAATGGTCTAATAAGATATTAGCAGGAGCTGATTCGCCGAAAGTCTCTATACCTAGAACTTTGTCTGTTTTATTTAATAACTTATACCAAGAATTAGGATGTGCTAATTCAGCAACCAATATTGGAAGATCTTTTTTTACAATTGAAGATTGGTACTCTTCTGAACTATCTAAAAAGATATCCAAGCAAGGCATGGATACAACATTGGAAACTATACCCTCTTCGTTAAGAGCATCCGAGGCATCAAGCATCATCTGTAACTCACTTCCAGAGGCCATTAAAGTTATCTGAGCTTCAGAGCTCTCCCTAATTAAATATCCACCTTTTCTAATATCAGAAATTTGATTAGCATTTCTTGTTATAGGTGATGTATTTTGTCTACTAAAGATTAAGCATGTGGGTGTATTTGTTGAAGTGACAGCATTTTCCCAAGCAACAGCAGTTTCTACTAAATCTGCAGGCCTCCAATTATTAAGATTAGGTGTCGATCTTAAGGTAACCATGTGCTCAACAGGCTGATGAGTTGGGCCGTCCTCGCCGAGAGCTATTGAATCATGTGTATATACAAAAATATTTGGGATACCCATAAGAGCTGAAAGCCTAATAGCATTTCTTGCATAGTCAGTAAATACTAAGAATGTAGCTCCGTAGGGCTTAATGCCGCCATGAAGAACCATTCCATTCATAATTGCTGACATTCCAAACTCTCTAACTCCATAATTAATATGGTTACCAGTAGGGTTTTCATTTGAGAATGTGGTGCTTGATTTTGAGAAAGTATTATTAGAAGGCGTTAAATCAGCAGAACCTCCAACAAGCTCTGGCATTTCTTTTACAAAAAAATCTAAACATACTTGAGATGCTTTTCTTGTAGCCATTGAGCTATTTTCTGTATCGCAATGCTGAAGAAAATCATTATATTTTTTTTCAAAATCTTCAGGTAGGTCTCCAGATATTCTTCTCAATAATTCATTATATTTTTCTGCATTCTCTTCTTTTAGAGAGGCCATAACAGAATCCCATTCCTTATTTTTACTTTGGCCATCTGAGACTGCATTCCAAGACTCGTAGACAGATCCTGGAATATCAAAAGGCTCATGCTTCCAGCCAAGAACCTCTCTAGTCTTTTGAATTTCTTCATCGCCCAATGGAGAGCCATGAGCATCAGAGGTTCCAGATTTATTTGGAGACCCAAATCCAATAGTTGTTTTACAAAAAATCATTGTAGGCATGGCACTTTCTTCTTTTGCCAATTCAATAGCGGAACTAATTGCGTCTACATCGTGACCATCAACGCTTATGGTTTGCCAACCGTAACTATCAAATCTTTTTACCGTATCATCAGTGAACCAGTTCTCAATTTCTCCATCAATAGAAATTCCATTCTGGTCATAGAAACAAATTAGTTTTCCAAGCTGATGAGTCCCAGCAAAAGAACAGGCCTCGTGGGATATCCCCTCCATCAGGCATCCATCGCCTAAGAAAGTATATGTATAGTGATCTATTGGATTTAAGTTTGACGTATTGAATTCTGCTGCTAGCATTTTCTCAGAAATAGCCATTCCAACTGCGTTAGCTATACCTTGTCCAAGGGGACCGGTAGTTGTTTCAATGCCGCGATCTAGATCAAATTCTGGATGTCCTGGAGTTTTTGATTTAAGTTGCCTGAAGTTTTTAAGATCATCTATGGATATGTCATACCCTGTTAGATGCAGCAAGCTATATAAAAGCATAGAGCCATGACCGTTAGATAAAACAAATCTATCTCTATTAAACCAGTGTGGATTTGATGGATTATGGTTTAAATGTGTTTTCCATAAAGCGGTAGCTATTTCTGCCATGCCCATAGGCATTCCAGGGTGACCTGAGTTGGCTCTTTGGACGCCATCGATTGAAAGAAACCTTAAAGCATTGATTTGATCTGGATTGTT
>CAJXAZ010000044.1 GCA_913050015.1 uncultured Gammaproteobacteria bacterium | reverse complement strand
GTGACGTTGGGACTATCAAGAACCTCTTAAGTCAAAAAATTATAATCTTTACACCTTTTGATGACGGCAGGAATATTGACAGTGCAATGAACAGACTTGGTTTTGTGCTTGAAATAAACGATGCAAAAAACAATCTTAAATGTTTTTCATATAATCTTAAGACTTACAATAATAAGAGGTCCTGGAATAATGCAGAAGGATGGGCAAACCCCGAAAATTTTGACAAGTTTAGGTGGTAAATTCTAAGATTTGAGTTGTGGGAACAAAATAACATCTCTAATTGATGTTTGATTTGTAATCATCATAACTAGCCTATCTATACCGATACCAACTCCAACTGCAGGCGGCATTCCATGCTCAAGAGCTGTAACGTAATCCTCATCAAAAGCCATAGCTTCATTATCACCAGCGTCTTTAGCTTTAACTTGCTCTTTAAATCTCTCTGCCTGATCGTCTGGATCATTTAACTCACAGAACCCATTGGCTATCTCTTTGCCACCAATGAAAAGTTCAAACCTATCGGCTATATCTGGATTTTCATTATTTCTTCTTGATAAGGGAGATACTTCAACTGGGTATCCAGTAATAAAGGTTGGCTGTATAAGATTTTCTTCAACTGTTTTCTCAAAAATTTCTAAAAGAATCTTGCCTGCTCCATAGCTCTCATCAACTTTGATGCCGATAGAACCTGCATATTTTTCTAGCTTATTTCTATCTTCTATATCAGATACTGCAAGATTCGTGTTGGCTGATAAAACAGAGTCAGTTAATGATATTCGCTCGAACTTAGATAAATCAATCTCATCATCGCCCCAGGTTGCAGTTAGAGTTCCATTGATTGTTTCAGCTGCTTTTTGAATCATGTTTTCAGTAAACGATATTGTTCTCTCAAGAGATGAATATGCCTCGTAGTATTCAAGCATAGTAAATTCAGGATTATGTCTGGTAGATAGCCCTTCATTTCTAAAGCTTCTATTGATTTCAAACACTCTTTCAAAGCCGCCAACTAAGAGTCTTTTTAAATATAATTCAGGGGCAATCCTAAGAAATAAATCTCTATCCAAAGCATTGTGCTTAGTAATAAAAGGTCTTGCTACCGCACCACCGGGAATAGGATGCATCATAGGTGTCTCGACCTCTATAAAGTCTCTTTCCTTTAATGAACTTCTTACAGACTCAACAATTTTTGTTCTATCTATAAAAACTTTCTTAGAATCCTCGTTGCTCATCAAATCTAGATACCTTTGTCTGTATCTTATTTCAATGTCAGATAAGCCTTTAAATTTATCAGGCATCGGTCTTATAGATTTGGTTATTAGTACGACATCATTAGCCTCTATGGTTAGCTCTTCTGTCCTAGTCCTAAATAGCTTACCTCTAACTCCAGCAATATCTCCTAAATCCCAGGTCTTGAAATCCTCATAGAGCTCAATATCTACAGTATTTTTGCTTACGTATATTTGAATATCTCCGCTTGAATCTCTAATAGTAAAAAAACTAGCATTACCCATAACTCTTTTTAGAACAATTCTTCCAGCTACAGAAATACCTTCTATATTTTTTTCTTCAAGTTGTTCCTTTGAAAAGGATTCATTTTCGGAGTGGATATCTGAAGCGTAATGCTCTTTATAGAAATCATTTACATAAGCTATCTTTTTACTCCTAAGAGCCTCTAGCTTCTTTCTTCTTTCTTCGATAATACCTTCTTCACCACCAATATTTTCTTCTGACATCTAAACTCCTGCTTTCAGACTACTTTTCATAAATTCATCAAGATCACCATTAAGAACCGCTGAAGTATTCCCAGTCTCGTAACCTGTCCTCAAGTCTTTAATTCTAGATTGATCTAAAACATAAGACCTAATCTGACTTCCCCAGCCAATATCTGACTTACTTTCTTCAAGTATCTGTCTTTCTTGATTTTGTTTTTGTAATTCTAACTCGTATAGCTTTGATTTTAATTGTTTAAGAGCACTTTCTTTGTTTTTATGCTGAGATCTGCCGCTTTGACACTGGGTAACAACGCCTGTTGGTGTGTGAGTCAATCTAACTGCAGAATCAGTCTTATTAACATGCTGACCTCCAGCACCTGAGGCTCTATAGGTATCAACTCGAATATCAGCATTGTTAATATTAATTTCAATAGAGTCATCAACCTCTGGTGAAATAAAGACAGATGCAAAAGATGTATGACGTCTACTTCCAGAATCAAAAGGTGATTTTCTTACAAGCCTATGAATTCCAGTTTCTGTTCTTAGCCATCCGTATGAGTAATCACCTTCAACATGCAAGGTTGCTGATTTAATACCAGCAATCTCTCCATGAGATATCTCAGTAATATTTATTGAGAAGCCTCTGCTTTCAGCCCATTTAGAATACATTCTTAGAAGCATGTCTGCCCAATCCTGAGCCTCAGTTCCACCTGATCCAGATTGAATCTCAATGTATGCAGAAGCCGGATCCATTTTATTTACAAACATTTTACTAAACTCAAGCTCTTCGAGAGCTTTTTCTAATAAAGGATAATCTTTAATTATCTCTGAGATAGATTCGTTATCTGATTCTTCCTCGGCAATTTCTAGGAGCACTAAGCCATCTGAAACTCTTTCTTCAACAGAATTAAAAACTATTAATGATTTTTCAATTGAAGTTTTTTCTTTACTAATTTTTTGTGATAACTCTAAATCTGACCAAACCTCTTCCTTTCCAAGATCTGCCTCTATTTCTTTTAATCTTTTTTCTTTTTCAGGAACATTGAAAGTACCATCTCTGATTTCATCTACACGGTTTTTTAAATCGTTAAGGCTAGATTTAAGCTCACTAGAATCCATATTATGAATTATTTTTTGTAATAAAATTAAAGATCAATTCTTTTGAGGCCTGAAAGCTATATGACCTCTCATCTTTATCAAAAATAATAGAAAGATTTTCGGGAATGTCACCTAGACTAAGGCCTGCCTTCTCAACAACCAAGGGAAACTTTGCAGGATGCGCCGTTGATAGGATTATAGTTCTGCCCTCTAGCCTTCCAGAAAGCTCATCTACAGCCTCAGATGCAACTGCGGTATGCGGGTCCATCAAATAATCAAAGGAATTATGGTTCTTTTTCATGGCGTTAACCGTTGAAATATCATCTACGCAATAGCTTAAAAATAGGTCTTTAGATTTGTTCCACACTTCGTCTTCAAGCTTTATTGGGGCGTTGGGAAAGTTAGAGTAATAGTCATTGCATAAAGAAGCATCTCTTTCGGCATAGAAGTCATAGATCAGCCTTTCAAAGTTACTTGCAACACTTATATCCATGCTAGGTGAATCAGTTTCATACACCTCTGTTCTAGAGTAATCATTGTTAGAAAAAAATCTATGTAATATATTGTTGTTGTTAACAGCTACGAGAATTTTATTAAGGGGCATGCCCATTTTATGAGCTGAATAACAAGCAAAAACATTTCCAAAATTTCCAGTTGGCACAGAAAAATTTAAAGACTCTTCAAATTTATTTATCTTTAATGATGCGTAAAAGTAATAACAAATTTGTCCAATTATTCTTACCCAATTAATTGAATTTACTGCTAAAAGGTATTGATCATCTTTTAAAAAAGACCTTTCGTTAAATGCCTCTTTTACAATTTCCTGACAGTCATCAAAAGTTCCATCCACTATTAGAGTAAAAACATTTGGACTATCAACGGTTGTCATTTGTCTTCTTTGCACTTCAGACATATTCCCACCTGGAAGTAAAATAAAGCTTTTTATAGACTCAAATCTTCTGCAAGCATCAATAGCTGCCGAACCGGTATCTCCAGATGTTGCTCCAAAGACAATAGCTGTCTTGTTATGTTTTGTTAAAGTTTTATTAAAAAATGCAGCAGCTAACTGAAGACCAAAATCTTTAAATGCTCCTGTAGGTCCATGAAATAGCTCTAAAACTGATTTTGTGTCATCTAATTCTTTTATTGGGGCAAAGCTAGAATCTGAAAAATCATGCCAAGTATTTTCTATCACTTCTATAACCTCTTCATCTGTAAAAGATGATTTAGTAAAAAGAGGGACTATATGTTTAGCCACATCTACAAATGTATCTGCTTGCTTTAACTTTTGGATATCTACTTGAGGCCATGTATCAGGCATAAAAAGACCGCCATCATTGGCAAGACCCTGCATCAAAACTTCTTCAAAGGTCTTTCCAGAATCTTTTCCTCTCGTGCTATGAAATAACATTTCTATTCTGCTTCGATTCTAATTGATCTAATTTTTTTAACTGAATCTAAGGCAAGAAGTTCAATCTGAAGTTCTGCACTATCTTTGTCTTTAAAAATATCTGTAATTAAGATAATTGGAACTAAGTTGCCATCTAGCTCTTCTTTTTGAAGGATTGATTCAATTCCAACACCTTTGGCTGCAAGCAATGATGTAATTGAAGCCATAACTCCTGGGATATCTTTAGCTTCAATATAAAAATAATATTGAAAAGCTAGTTCAGAAAATGGTTTTAGTGGAAGGCTCGAGATAATCTGATCGGATGAATCTGCTTCTGAACCCATAGTGTTAACTAAATGAACTAAATCTGATATCAACCCTGATGCAGTTGATTCCTGACCTGCTCCAGATCCAGCGATATGTATTTTACCTACCAAATCAGTATTGATTTCAATTCCGTTTCTTACGCCCTTTAAATTGGCAAGATGCGAGTTTAAATCTATTAATGCTGGATGTGCTCTGAGTTCAATATTTTCTTCATCGATTCTAGCTACAGCCAAATGCTTTATCGTATAACCCATATCTTTTGCATGATTAAAATCACTTTTCTCAATTTTAGTAATTCCCTCGACATGAAATTCTTCTGGAGGAAGAGATGTTCCATATGCAATTGATGAAAGTATTCCAATTTTATGTGCCGCATCCATTCCTTCAATATCAAATGTTGGATCTGGTTCTGCATAGCCTTCTTTTTGAGCAAGCTCTAAAGTGCTCATAAACTCACTACCCTCCTCCATGTTTGAAAGGATAAAATTAGAAGTTCCATTAAGCATTCCTGAAATTTTAGAGATATTATTTGCAGCCAGCTCTTCTTTTAAAAGTTTAACTATCGGCGTTCCTGCACAAACAGCTGCCTCATAGAGAACTTTGACGCCATTTTTTCTTGCTGCACTGAAAATTTCATCACCATGATGGTAGATAACTGCTTTGTTTGCAGTTACAACATGCTTCTTATCTTTTATAGCTTCAAGTATTAACTCTCTAGCAGTATCAACCCCTCCAATAAGCTCAACAACAACATCAATATCATATTTTGAAACTTCGAATATATCTCTAACTATTTTAGTTTTACCTGAATCGCATTTTGGATTATCTCGCCTTGCTCCAATAACCTCCACAGATATATTGGTACCTGAATTAGCACTTATGATTTCTGCATTTTCATTTAGGGACCTGTACAAACCTGTTGCAACATTCCCCCATCCACATATTCCTATTTTAAGTTCTTTCATTACATTTCCATT
>CAJXAZ010000043.1 GCA_913050015.1 uncultured Gammaproteobacteria bacterium | reverse complement strand
GATTCTAAAATAGAATCAATTGCTAATGAAATTTGTGATTTACTAAGGTCTGGAAATTCTTTAGTTAAAGCTAATTCAATATCTGAACGATTATAAGTTTCTGGCTTATTACTATTCACTCAACTTTAATGAAATTCTTTCTCTTTCAGCGTCAACTGCAAATACTATGCAATCTAACTTATCGCCTTTTTTGTAACCTTCCAGGGCATCTTTTGGATCTTCACTCTCAGATATATCTGAAAGATGAATTAATCCATCTATATCGCCTTCAAGGCCAACAAAGATACCAAAATCTGTAATCGACTTAATATTACCTTCAACCCTGTCACCAATACCGTATTTATTTGAGAACTCAGTCCAAGGATTTGCTTTAGTTTGTTTCAGTCCAAGAGATATTCTTCTCTTTTCATTATCAATTTCTAAAATCATTACTTTTATTTTTTGCTCTAACTCAACCACTTTTGATGGATGAATGTTTTTGCTAGTCCAATCAAGCTCTGATAAGTGAATTAAGCCTTCAATGCCTTCTTCTAATTGAGCAAAACAACCGTAATCGGTGATGTTAGATACAGATGCTTCATAGACTCCGCCTACAGCATAAGTGTTTTCTACATTTTCCCATGGATCATTTTGTATCTGCTTAAGACCTAAAGAAACTCTTAGTTTTTCTTTATCAAAACTCAATATTTTAACGTCTATCTCATCACCAAGACTTAAGAATTCTGCCGGGTTAGTGACTCTTGACCAAGAGATATCTGTAATATGAAGTAAGCCATCTAGGCCTCCTAAATCTACAAATGCTCCATAGTCAGTTATATTTTTAACTATACCTTTAACGATTTGACCTTCTTCAAGGTTCTTAAGAAGTTCGACTTTAACTGCTGAGTTATTTTTCTCTAATACTGCCTTTCTTGATAAAACAACATTGTTTCTTTTGTAATCAAGTTTAATTACTTTGAATTCTGATACTGTGTATTCGATATCTGGTGATTCCTTCACCGGCCTAACATCTACCAAAGATCCAGGTAAGAAAGCTTTAACAACCTCTACCTCAACAGCGAATCCACCTTTTACTCTATTTTGAATTTTACCTGTTACAAACTCTCCAGTTTCCAGAGCGTCTTCAAGCATCTTCCAAGTTGTAATTTTTCTGGCTTTCTCTCTAGAGATTCTAGTTTCGCCATATCCATCCTCTACTGCCTCAAGTGCAACTTGCACTTCATCACCAACAGCAATAGCTACCTCTCCTGCAGTATCTCTAAATTCATCGAGAGATACGACCCCTTCTGATTTTAACCCCACGTGGATCGTTACCCAATCCTTATCTACGTCTAATACAACTCCTGATACTATTGATCCGGGTTGCATATCCAATGTTCCTAAGCTTTCATCTAGTAAAGCTGCAAATGATTCTGTCATTTATTAAATTCCTTTTTTGTGAGCTTTTTAGTAAAACTCAATACTTCGTCAAGAGACATATTTGAAGAATCAATTAAAACTGAATCTTCTGCAGGTATTAATGGGGATATAGCTCGTGTTCTATCCTTCATATCTCTTTGCTCAATGTCTGCAATCAGATCGAGCATATTAACTTCTTGTCCCCGTTTCTGCAACTCTAAATGCCTTCTTTTTGCCCTAACTTCCGGAGACGCTTCTAGGAAGATTTTTAAAGAAGCGCTTGGAAATACTACAGTGCCCATATCCCTTCCATCTGCGACAAGACCATCTTCAGAATAAAAATTTCTTTGGATTGAAAGTAAGTCCTCTCTTGTTTGTGGTAAGGCACTTAATTTAGAAGCTATTTTTGCAGTTTCTTCAGACCTTAATTCAGAGGTAATATCATTATTTTCATGGAGAATAATTACATCGCTCTCATTATAAGTAAATGAAATTTCATTATTTATAAGGGCAGGTATCTCTTCAATTTTTGAGATAGATTTTGAAAAATATGCATAGGCTCTGTATAAAAGACCGCTATCAAGAATTTTGAAACCCAAATGTTTAGCAATATTTCTAGATAAAGATCCCTTGCCTGATGCCGAAGGTCCGTCGATTGTAAGAATTTTAAGTTTGCTCATTAATAGATAATCCTAATTTATTCATAATAGATAAAAATGTAGGGAAGGAAGTAAAAATATTCTTACAATCTTTAACATATATTCCATTTTTAGATCTCAGGCTAGCAATTAAAAAACTCATAGCTATTCTGTGATCACCATGAGAATCAATCTCAACCAAATCATCAATATCTTTATCAGAACCATTTATTTTAATGCCGTCATCAAATAACTCATGATCAATTTTAATTTTTAATAGTCCATCTGAGATAGCCGCAAGTCGATCTGACTCTTTCACCCTTAACTCAGCCGCATCTTTTATTAATGTGGTGCCCTTTGCGAATGAGGCCGCAATACTTAATACGGGGATTTCATCGATAATATTGGGAATAATATTTCCCATAACCTCAACACCCTTTAACTCAGAAGATTCTACTAATATATCAGCAACCTCCTCATTGCATATCGTTGAATGATTTTCTATAGCAATCTTAGCGCCCATAGATTTTAATACTTGTATCAACCCTGACCTAGATGGGTTCATTCCAACATTTTTAATTAATATTTTAGAGTCTTTAGCAATTAAGCCAGCAACAATAATAAAGGCTGCAGATGAAAAATCTCCAACAACTTGATATGAACTTTTACTGGATAGCTCTGAGGGATTATAAGTAATAATATTGCCTGAATTGTGTCTTTTAGACTCTATATTTCCTTCAAAATATTTGATCATCCTTTCTGTATGATCTCTTGTTGGTGATTTCTCGATAACAGAAACTTTTTTATTTGCTGCTAGACCAGCTAAAATAATTGATGATTTAATTTGCGCACTTGCAATAGGCATTTCATATAAAAAATCATTGATAATCTGCCCCGGAGATATTTTTACTGGTGGCATTCCTTGGTCGCAAGACACAGATGCTCCCATTTTATTTAACGGATTAGCAACTCGTAGCATAGGTCTTTTTGATAAAGAATCATCACCCACAAGTGTTGCATCCAAACCAAGACCAGAGACTAGACCCATCATTAATCTCATACCCGTTCCAGAGTTCCCTAAATCAACAATTTCATTAGATGACATAAAGGGTACAACTCTTTTTTTAATAGTCACTGAGGTATCCTCAATGCTTATTGATGAACCAATATTATTTAATGCGTTTGCTGTTGAAATAGGATCTTCTCCGTTCAGAAAACCCGTTATTTTAATATCTGTATTTAAAAGGGAGCCAATCATTAAAACTCTTTGAGATATAGACTTATCACCAGGGCAAGTTACTTCACCCATTAAGCTTGGAGTATTTCTAGCTAAGAGATTCAAAACTTATCTTCTTTGTAATTCTTTATTTCCTCTAACTCATTTTTAAGCATTTCAGAATGAGAGAACATACTTGGAATTTCTTTATTTTTTGTTATTAATTCCAAGAGATTGTTTATGGAGATTTGCATACCTGCAAGAGATTTAATTATATTCATTCCATTTAACTCAAATATTTCACTCCACATCTTAGGATTAGACCCACTTAATCTTATAAACTCTTTAAGACCTGCTCCAGCATTATCGTCAACATCAGTTGCTGATAGTCTAATAGAGTCTATGAGGGCATAAGAAATAAGATGGGGAAGATGGCTTGTAACAGCGAAAAGAATATCATGCTCTTTTACTGACATTTCAGAAACCCTCATTTGCAAAGCATGAGTCCAGAAATCTTTGAGCCTATCCACATGAAACTGGTCTGCATCAAATGGATTGCAAATAACATTTTTTTTTCCGATAAAAAGACCTTCAGTGCCTGCTTCAACTCCTGACCTATCAGAGCCAGCTATAGGATGAGACAAAATAATATTCGAAGATTCTTTGAAGCTTAAATGATTCTTTACACTAGATGTATCAGTTATTGTAATTTCTGAATTCCACAAAATATCTAAGTTATTAATTACATCTTGGGTGTTTTTAGGAGAAACTGAGACAATTATTAAGTCCACCTTTCCAATTAAGTCTTTATTATTTATTTCTTCAATTGAGCTAAAGCTTTTATCAATAATATTATTTTCTATAGCTTTGTTGATAGAAGACTCATTGATATCAAAGCCATGGACAACAATACCTTTAGCTCTTGAGGCTATAGCAATAGAAGATCCAATAAGACCAAGTCCAATAACTAGTATTTCTTTAACTGGATTATTCAATTTAATATCTCATAAATTTTTTGCAGAAAATATTCATTTTCATCTTTTGTACCGATAGTAACTCTAATAAATTCTGGCATATCATACAAACCTATAGGCCTAACAATAACGCCGACTTTCATAAGACTTACGAATAATTCATCAGGATCAAAAGGACCTTTAAAAGATATAAAGTTACCTTGAGATGGTATACATTCCATCCCCATATCTGAAAGCTTGACGAAAACATACTCTCTTTGCTCTGCATTGAGTTTAATGCTTTTAGTAATATGATCCTTATCAGAAATTGCTAAACATGCTGCTTCTTGAGCTAGAGAGTTAGAGTTAAATGGCTGTCTTATTTTATTAAGCGAGCCTATCAATTCTTTACTTGCCAGGCCATAACCAATTCTTAGACTTGCTAAGCCCTGTATCTTAGAAAAAGTTTTAGTTACTAATAGATTAGGGAACTTGGATAACAAAATATTAAGATCAACGTAATCATCTTTTTCTACATACTCGCAATATGCAAGATCTAAAATTACAAGAATGGATTTAGGTAATTCATTCATCATGAATTCAAATTCTTCATGAGAGTTGTAGGTTCCAGTTGGATTATTAGGGTTTGCAACAAAGCAAACTCTAGTAGTTTCATCAATAAATTTATGAAACTCACTTAATGAATGCTTCCAATTTACAGTTGGAACTTCAATAATCTTAGCTCCACTGGATTGAGTGACAATTTTATAAACCGCAAAAGCATGCTTTGACATAACCGCACTCGATTCTTTATTCAGGAAAGCTCTTGCGGCAAGTTCTAAAACCTCATTAGAGCCATTGCCAATAATTATATTACTAGTTTCAAGGCTTTCATGTGCGGCTATTAAAGATTTAAGTTTTTTCGCATCACCATCAGGATATAGGTGTAAATCATCATTAGTTCCGGAAAGAGCCTCAATGGCCTTTGGTGATGGTCCTAATGGATTTTCATTACTGGCAAGCTTTACAACTCTTTCTGGTTGGTATTCAGCAATAACATCATCAATAGACCTTCCCGCTTCATATGGACGAAGATCTGATATGCCCTTATTAAGATGATCTAAAAGAGTTGTCATACATATTGAGGATACGATCCTAAAATTCTAACCAAAGCACCGCTATCACAAACCTCTTTAATGGCTAGCTTTAGCTTTTGGTCTTTTTGATGACCTTCACAATCTATAAAGAAATCATGTGAATTAATATTACCTCTTGAAGGACGGGTCTCAATCTTGCTTAAATTAATTTTTCTTTTTTCGAAAGG
>CAJXAZ010000042.1 GCA_913050015.1 uncultured Gammaproteobacteria bacterium | reverse complement strand
GCAGCTACATGGATTTTTGCATTTATTATTTATGATTTCTTTTACTACTGGTTTCATCGCATTAGTCATGAAAGACAGATTTTTTGGGCATCTCATGCAGCTCATCATCAAAGTGAAGATTACAACCTCAGTACCGCTTTAAGACAAACTGGCACGGGCGCATTTGTTAGTTGGGTTTTTTATATTCCAATGTTTGTTATAGGCATACCTTCTTATGTTTTCATAAGTGTTGCATCAGTAAATCTTATTTATCAATTTTGGGTTCACAGTGAACATATACCTAAACTTGGATGGTATGAAAATTATTTTGTAACTGCTTCAAATCATAGAGTTCATCATGCTCAAAATGAACAATACATTGATAAGAATTACGGCGGTGTTTTCATTATTTGGGACAGGATGTTTGGAACTCATAAGGTAGAAGATGAAAATGAAGCTTGTATATATGGAATTAGAAGTACGTTAAATACCTTTAATCCTATCTGGGCTAACCTTCATGTATACGTAAAAATAGCTAAAGAAATGTGGCTGTCAAAAAGCTGGAAAGAAAAGTTTTATGCCCCATTCGCCAAAACAAGCTGGACTCCTGAAAGCCTTCCAATAAAAGTAAGCAAAGATAATTTTAATGCCCAGACTTTTAAAAAATACGATCCCGTTATTAGTAAACGCCATAAGATATATGCACTGTTTCAATATTTATTTATAACTTATATTTTTCTAGCCTTTATTCAAAGTGGTTACCTAAACTATCCTCAGCTATGGGTAACGATAAGCATGATGACATTTACTATGTATTGCACATCCATGTGGTTTGATGGAAAAAAAGGAACAACAATAGAGACAGTTAGATTAGTCTTATGTCTATTTATCGGAGCTTATGCTTACTTTGAAATCTCGCTAGTATCTATAGCAATTAGCCTAATAGTCTATTCAGTAATAAATATATTAGCCCTACCTTTAATAAATAAGACGCAAGCAATGCCAGTGGCTCAGCAAACTTAACCTGTCTTAAATTCCTATTAGCTTAGATTTTTCAATTTATATTGCATTGATTTGCATATAAATAAACATCAAATTAATACCTTATGTATTTCAAAAAAACATTGTTTTAGATAGCTAATTTACTAAGAATAAATATCGATTTACAAAATTAAAAAAAAAGCGTAAATTTTACTCAAAGTATATATTTAATGTATTTAAAAATAGTTAATAGTTATAAATTACGGGGGAGTAAATATGACAAATCCAAATCATCCAAGTGTGGATCAAAGCGATCGAGAAGTACCAATCAATCTTAGACAAAGTGGTCGAACTCCTGTTCAGATGTTAATTTCAACTCGAGTTAGAAAGTCGCCTTTTTGGCATCTATCTCACGAAGCTGGTTGCTGGAGAGCAACTGTTTATAATCGTATTTATCACCCAAGGGGTTACATCAAACCTGAAGATGGCGGGGCGATGGTAGAGTATGAGGCTTTGGTTAATCGAGTCACTATGTGGAACGTTGCAGTTGAAAGACAAATAAGAGTTAAAGGACCAGATGCAGAGGCTTTTACTGATTTCGTAATCACGCGTGATGCTACTAAAATTAAACCAGGTAATGGTAAGTATGCAATTCTATGCAATGACAAAGGTGGAGTTCTTAATGATCCTGTCTTGTTGAGATTAACTGAAGATGAATTTTGGTTTTCTATCTCAGACAGCGATCTTTTACTTTGGCTACAAGGCGTTAATATTTCCAAAAAGTATAATGTTGTCATTGATGAGATTGATGTATGTCCAGTTCAAATTCAAGGCCCTCTTTCTGAAGACCTAATGGCTAAGTTGGCAGGTGAGGAATTAAGAGAGGTTCCTTATTATGGAATCATGGAAACCAAGATCGGAGGTGCTGATGTTGTGATCAGTCAAACTGGTTTTACTGGTGAGAAGGGTTATGAAATTTATGTTCGTGACGCTCATGAAAATGCTGAAAAAGTATGGAATGCTGTTCTTGAGGGAGGAGAAGAATTTGGTTTAATGGTTATAGCTCCTGCTCATCATCGTCGAATAGCAGCTGGTATTCTATCTTGGGGTCAAGATTTAGATCATGAGACATCTCCTTTTCAGGTTAATTTAAGCTATCAAGTACCTCGAAATAAAGAAGCTGATTATATTGGCAAGGAAGCGCTTGAGGCACAACGTGCAGTAATTGATGCAGGAGATTTCCCATTCAAAATGCGAATGGTTGGTTTAACTTTTGGTGGAAAGCAAATCACAGACTATGCTCCAGATTTTTGGCTGATAGCGGATGAGGATGGAAATGATATGGGTTACATAACTTCTCCATGGTGGTCTCCAGAACTAAATACAAATATTGGACTCGGATGGGTGCCATGGTCTTCATCGGATACTGGAACTAAATTACAGGTCAGATTGCCTGATGAATACTCAGAGTCATCTGGAGTATCGGTACCTGGTGTAGTGGTGGACTTACCATTTAGAGAGTCTGTTACTCCCAACATTCGTGAAGTTAAAAAGGATGTAGGGCTAGATTACGCAGAGTAAAAATACGACAAAAAAGGCAAGTCATTTCGATAAATAACTTGCCTTTTATTTGTAATTTACAAAGTTAAAAAAAAGTTGTTTAATCAACAAAATTTTATAGAGTTTACAATATGACAGATAAAAAAAGTTCCAAATTTCCTACAGAAGCTGAAGTAGTTATTGTTGGCGTAGGCGGTATTGTCGGTTCAATGCTTGCATATTGGCTTACAGAATTTGGTCAAAAAAATATTGTAGGACTAGAAAAATCTACTGTAATTCCTTCAGATATAGCATCTACAGCCCATGCTTCGGATTTTGTCTACAATACAACTCATGACAAATTAGGCTGTTGGGCGACTAGCTTTAGTAGAAAGTTTTATGAAGATAATGGCTTCTTTCTTAAAAAAGGTGGTCTAGAAATCTGTCGTAAAGGTGATGATGCTAGATGGGAAGAACTTAAAAGAAAAGTTGCATCAGGCAAAGCCTTTGGAACTAACGTCAGGCTAATTTCTGCATCAGAAGCCAAAGAAAAATTTCCCTTATTAGATGAAGATTCAATATGCGGTGCAATGTGGGATCCAGATGCTGGTCTAGTAACACCTCGCTCACAAGAAGTAGTTAACTTTGCTGTAGAAAGTGCGAAAGAAAAAGGTGGCCTTACTACATATACCGATACCCCAGCTTTAGATTTTGAAATTGAAAATGGCCGTATTACTGGAGTAATAACAGATAAAGGATTGATTAAAACTAATAAAGTTGTAATCGCATCTGGAATCTGGGGTCCTTTATTAGGAAAATTAGCTGGCGTTCCAATTCCTTTAATGCCAGTGGAACATCCTTTATTATTTTTTGGACCACTTCCAGAAATACAAGGAACAGATGAATTGCTTGTCTATCCACTACTTCGTGATCAAGGTAACTCAGCTTATGTTAGGGATACAGGGAGACTTCATGGCGGCATGCTTGAATGGGGTTTTTATGAGGACAAAGATCCTAGATTAGTTGATCCTGAAGATATTGGTAATCCTGCAAAGACTATGACTTCTGATTCAATGAGATATTTAGATCTTGAAGAAATCGCTGAGCCTCTAGAAAAAGCATTCGAAACAACACCTATACTTGCAGAATTAGGTTGGGATGAGAAAAGTTCATTTAACGGTCTTTTATCAGTAACTCCTGATGCCGCTTCTTTGATCGGTGAAAGTCCTGAAGTAAGAGGTTTTTGGTTATGTGAAGCAGTCTGGGTCAAAGACGGTCCAGGGTGTGCAAGGCTATGTGCGGAATCCATGGTTTATGGTAAAACTCAGGTGGATATGCGATCTTTTGATATTGCTAGATTTTATCCTGCGCAAAAAGAAAAAGACTTTGTTAAAACACGATCTTATGAAAATGCACAAACTATCTATACTCCTGCTGTTCACCCTAGAGAGCCATACATTAGCAATAGGGAACTATTCGTAAGTCCTTTTTATGAAAGGGAAAAAGAACTTGGTGGCTACTTTGATAACGAGGTTGCTGGCTGGGAACGTGCGCTTGCGTATGAAAGCAACCGAGACAAACTAGACAATTATTTACAAGAGGTTCCGGTCCGAGAAAATGAATGGGATCGTCGTCATGTCCCGTATGAAATTGCTAACGCAGAACATTTAGCTATGAGTGAATCAGTTGGAATGATAAACCTATCGCACTTTGCAATCATGGACATCAACGGTCCAGATGCAGAGCGTATGTTGGAGTATCTTTCTGTAGCTAAGGTCGGTGGTAATACCTCTAATGGACGAATAATTTATACAAATTTCTTAGATGAGGATGGTGGTGTCCATGCAGATCTTACTATTTCTCGCTTAAGTGAAGATAGCTATAGAGTGGTTACCGGTGGCGCTGATGGTAATCTGGACTGGGTGACTTTGCGTAACTACCGAGATGATATGGGATTAGAAGCAGACATTAATATCAGAACTCACGATATAGTAACTTTAGGATTATGGGGACCAGAAGCAAAAAATGCCCTTGGCCATTTAATTGATCCAAATGAAATTAGCATAGAGAATTTTCCCTTCGCTACAGCAAGGTATCTGACGCTTAATTTATCTGGTGGAAAAACAATTGATGTCTGGGCGGCTCGTATTTCCTATGTTGGGGAAAGTGGCTGGGAAATTTATCTTAATAATGACAGTGAAGAGGGCCTAGCTCTCTATGACTCTCTGCTTGAGGCTGGAGTTATACCAGTTGGTATCGAAACTTATGCTAATAGTCGTCGCCTTGAAAAAAGCTTTCGACTTCAGGGTGCAGATCTAGAGTCTGAATATAATGCTCTTGAATCTGCCATTGAAAGACCTCTAGTCAAAGAAGCAGACTTCCACGGAAAAGCAGCTCATCTTGCCCAGAGAGAAGAAGAACCAAGTGCAATTCTATGTACTATGACTCTAGATAGTCTAGATGTATCTGGAACTGGTTTGCGCTATCCTGTTGGCATCTCACCAATCATTGATCCTGCTTCAGGTGAAGTACCGATAGATTCCAAAGGTAGAAGGTCTTATAGCACTAGCATGTCCTATTGCCCATCAATTAAAAAATTCGTAGTCATGGGCTACTTGCCTAAAAACATAGCCACAGTAGGGTATCCATTGTCGCTGGAGTACTTTAACGAAGATGGTGATGGTATTTATCCGATGACTGTTCAGATAGTTGGCAAGGGGTCTATATTTGATCCTAAGAACGAGAGAATCCGCGCTTAATTAGTCACAATTTTTATTTGTAATAAGCATTATCTTTATTAAGAGGGTTTAGTTTTAATCCTCTTTGCCTGCCTTTTTGTTATTAAAGTAACCTTTGCATGCAATATAGGTTTGAATTAGATTAGCGATAACAAATGCTGGCAAATCGACTGCTAGAAAAACAAGAGCACCAGCGAATCTACTAATGGCAGTAAAAATATAACCATTTAAGCGTTTTTCGTGTTTAACAGAACTAACTAGATATAAGCTATAAATACTTAATACTAGAATTACCCACTGCCCGTATTGTAAAAAATTTTCAACCATTACTTATCTTAACAAAGCAG
>CAJXAZ010000041.1 GCA_913050015.1 uncultured Gammaproteobacteria bacterium | reverse complement strand
GGATCAACTAACCAATAAGGGCCTTTTGGATTTTCTTCTTCTTTATTAAATGTTTCTTCTGAAACAATTGGTATATCTGGTGTAATTTTTTGAAGTGATCTAATTATAATATCGTTAGCTCTGTTATCTGCCTCTGTGACTGGCGAGCCGTCTGATTTGATATCATGATCAAAGGAATCTTTCTCATACACTTCCATAATGGCTTCAGATGCCTCAATGACAGTATCTCTCAATGGGTTTAAAATACCTTTTAAAAACTTATGCGTAATCTTCATTCTAATATAGTAACAAACGTCTCAGATATATTGCTAGATATTGATGGCGTAATATTAGATCAGAGTTTTGATAATCTATTTTGGCAAGAATTGGTTCCATTGGAGCTATCATCATCGAAGGGTATCTCTATTGAGAGTGCCAAAGCTGAAATTAAAAAAACAGCTTCAAAGATCCATGGAACTCTTCCGTGGTATGAGTTGGAGTATTGGGAAAATAAATATGACCTTGACCTTCTAACTGTTGCTCGTGAACATAGTTCTAAGATTAACTATCTACCAGATTCTGAAAAAGCATTAAAAAAACTAGCATCTCTTAATAAAAGAGTAATTTTATTAACAAACTGTGATCCCCGACTTTTAAATGTGAAGGCAAAGGCTATACCTTTCATGCAGTATGTAGATGGTTGTATTTCATGTATTGAAATAGGTGCTGTAAAAGAGAGTCAAAAATTTTGGGGTCCTGCTTTCAGGTATTTTAATATCAATCCAGACTTTTCTTTATTTGCAGATGATAATTTATACGTTGTTAACTCTTCTATTAAAGCAGGAATTCTAAATTCCTTTCAGGTGTTAGAACCTACAGGAGATGGTTCTGTTATTAATGAGCCGGGCACAGATCTGACAATTAAGAATATAGGTGATTTAATTTAAGCAGGTTGATTGATCTAAATTAGAATAATTTATAGCTTCTAAAATTTTTGTAAATATATCTGTGTTATCCATAAGTCCAGTAAAAGCTTGAGCTCCTGGTCCATAAGCATAGACACCAACGGGACTCCCTGTGTGCCTTCCAGTTCCCCATTGAACTTTAGCTGAGCCTTTTTCTTGGCCTAGAATTTGAAGACCGCCAGTTTCATGATCTGCAGTTATGATTAAAAGAGTCTCTCCATTATCCGTTACAAAATCCATTGCATCTTTAATTGTTTTATCAAAATCTTTGAACTCTTCTACCATCGCTTTTGCATCATTATCATGGGAAGCCCAATCAATTTGACTACCCTCACTCATTAAAAAGAATCCGTTACATGTTTTTGATTTCATGGAAAGGAAACTCAAAGCAATATTTGTCATATCTTGTTGTGTTGGCTTTTCTGTTGATCTATAAATCCCATCTTCATCAAAAAGACCAATTACTTTTTTATAATTTTTAATCTTATCAATTGATAGAGATTCCTTTTCAGATACTAATAGTAAGTTTTCAGTTGTACTAATATCAAAGAATTCTAATCCCCCACCAAGTGCAATACTTATAGGTGAGCTTAGTAATTGTTCAGCTATTTCCTTTGTTTTATACCTAGAATCAACGTGAGCATAAAAAGCTGCTGGTGTTGCATGAGTAATAGAAGAGGTTGCGACTAATCCAGAAATAAAACCTGTTTCTGCCAATAGCTCAGGAATTGTAGGAACTGAGAGCCCATCAGGGGTCATTGATAAAAATTTGTTTGTAGTTTTTATGCCTGCAGCCCATGATGTTGCAGAAGCAGCCGAGTCAGTAACAATAGCATTATCAGCATGGGTTAAAGAAAAGCCAGTATATGGCATTTGGTCAATTGCAAGTCTGTAATCGGGGCCGCCAATAGCAATTCTAGATAATGTAATTTGATTTAAACCAGTGCCATCTCCAATTATTAAAATAATATTTTTTGGCTTTGCATCTAGATTAAAATTTTTGATAACAACAGGTTCTGAGCTGTCATTTCCAATTGAGATCAGTTCAATATTATCTTTAGAGCAACTGCTTAAAAAAAATATAAATACAAATAAGTGCGGTATTAGCTTCACTCTGTTCTCAGAGCATCTAGTCGCATTTGAATTAGGTCTTCTTCTGATTCTGGATATTTATTTCCGTATATTGCTGACTCCCATCTTCCATACATTGGATTAGCAATCATGAACCATTTAGTTCCCCACATATCCTTATATTTAGAGCCAAGTTTCTTTCTCTCCGCTACAGGCTTCTCTGTCTCTTTCAATGAAATAAAATCTCCAAGCTGATCTCCTATCATTAAAATAATTCGGTGATTTTTTGCTACCAATGCCCTTCGAGCAGTTTTATCAGAGGTCCAGTTATTTTCACCTTTCATTAAAAGTACATCTACATCTTCATCGAATGGTAATCCAAGGGCTTTAATATTTTTTTTAGTTGCATCTTCTAATTCTGAAACTCTATTAGTTACATAAAATATCTTAATATTTTTACTTTTTGCGTAACTCAAAAATTCTTTTACGCCTGCAACAGGCTCTGCAGAGGCTTCAAGACCCCAGTCAACCCAACCACATGGATAGGAGCAACCCGTCAAAATTGCTCTTGCTTGAAAAGGAGTGTTATCTAAAACAGTTTCGTCTACATCTAAAATAATTGCTGGCTGTTTTAATGAGAAGTCTGATTTCTGCTCTAAAGATGCAGTCCAAGATTTATCAGATAGAGCCTCTTCAATATGACTGGCAGCACTAGTATAGGTCTGGATATTGTTTGCAATAAACTCAGTGGAAGTTTGAGTATACAAAACAGAAAGGATTAATTGTTTTTCTAAAGTATTATCTTGGAGTTCCTGCGAAGAGATTGGATTGCTTAGCAGCAGAACGCATAAGAGAATTGATAAGTTTATTTGATTTAGTGATTTCATAGTGTAAGACCATTATAATGCTAATAAATTATATACAGTGATAAAAATTATATGAACAATGAATTATTAGAGAACCTTAACAAACTACAAAAGATGTTTATTCTATTAAGTGAAGAAAGGAAAGTTGTGATGTCTCATCATAAAACCTTTGAGCATGTCGAAGAAATGAGAAGCATACTTAATAAATCTATAGAGATGATTAAAAATGACTGAGTACACCTGTTTTGATGTTGAGATAAAAGATCATGTAGCTCACCTATCTATGAGTAGGCCAGAATCTTTAAATTCTATGACAAGAATTTTTTGGAAAGAGTTACCGGACATTATTAAAGAAATAGATAGAAATGCTGAGGCAAGGGTCATTGTCCTTTCTGGTCAAGGTAAGCACTTTAGTGCTGGAATGGATTTAGCAACCTTTGTTCCGTCAGATAAATCTAAAGAGAAGAGAGATCCAGCTCGAATAAGAGAGGCTTTTTACCATGAGATATTAGAACTACAAGATACGTTTACTGCCCTTGAGGAGTGCAGAATGCCAACAATTGCAGCGATTCAAGGCGCTTGTGTTGGTGGTGCAATTGATATGGCTGCTGCTTGTGATATGAGATATTGCTCAAGTAATGCTTTTTTTAAGATAGCAGAGGTAGATATAGGGATAGCTGCTGATGTTGGAACTCTTCAAAGATTGCCGTCACTTATTCCTTTAGCTGCTGTTAGAGAGCTTGCATATACAGGAAGAAAGTTTGATTCCTTAGAAGCAAAAGATCTTGGGCTTGTTAATGCAGTATTTGAATCAGAAGAAGAGCTTATGATTGAAGTTAATAAAATAGCAAAAACTATTGCCAGTAAGTCACCATTGGTTACCAGGGTTATTAAAAAGCAGATTAACTACTCTAGAGATCACTCAGTAAGAGATTCATTAGAATTTCATGCCACTTGGAACGCTAGTTTGATGAGTGGTAATGATATGCAGGAAGCTATGACCTCTTATATGAATAAGACGAATGGAGATTATGATGATCTAGAAGAGCTGAAATCATTTTGGGAAAAAGACCAAGGTTTGGTTTAATTTCTCAGAAAAACTGGCTCGGTGACTGTTGAATCTTTTTTTGAAAAATAATATCCATCTAAATTGAACTTAGATAGTTTTTCAAAATCTTTAATATTATTTTCAATAATCCATTTTGCCATTAAGCCCCTTGCTCTCTTGGCATAAAAACTAATGATCTTATGCTCACCATTTTTAAAATCTTTAAAAACTGGGGAGACAACATTTATATATTCAGGCATTTTTCCTAGAACTGAAAAATATTCTTTTGAGGCTAGATTAATTAATAGATCAGATTTCTGAGATGTTAAGTCATCAACCACATTATCTTGAACTGAATTACCCCAAAATTCATATAGATTTTTTCCCTTCTCCGTTTTTAGCTTTGTTCCCATTTCTAATCTATATGGCTTAATGACATCCATAGGTCTTAGAATCCCGTATAGGCCGGAAAGAATTCTTAAATGTTTTTGAGCAAATTTTATTTGCTTGGCATTGAATTTGTCTGCTTCCAATCCTTGATAAACATCTCCTTTAAAAACAAGCATGGATGGCTTTGCGTCTGAAGAGACAGTCTTAGCTGCTTTCCATGACTGATAACGATCAAAATTTAGCGAAGCTAATTTATCGCTTAACCCCATTAGGCTAGCAATATCCTTAGGCTCTTTCTCTTTGAGAGTTTTTATAAGCTTGGATGATTGGCTTAGAAACTGGGGTGCAGTATGATTGCTTTTAGCATCAACCGTGTAGTCTAAGGTTTTGGCTGGGGAGAGAACTATTAACATGATAAATATTCTAACTAAATCTGGAAGATACTTCTAATGAATATTGTAGAAAAGTCTATAAATATTTTTGGTAAATATATTTCTTATCTTATCCCGCTAATGACTTTACTTATGATTGTGGTCATTGTGAGCAGGTATTTCTTTGGTATTGGCCAAACAGGATTGCAAGAATTAGTCATGTACTTTCATGCACTTATCTTCCTAGGATGTGCTGGATATGCTTTTAATGAGGATGAACATGTAAGAGTTGATATCTTTTACAGAGAAGCATCCGTCAAATATAAAAATTTTATAAACCTAATTTTGGGTATTATATTTCTACTGCCTGTAACCTTTGTAATTGCTTTCTATTCTATAGAGTTAATAGCCATGTCTTGGAAAATTCAAGAGACATCAACTGAGGCCGGAGGTCTTGGTTATGTCTTTATCCAGAAAACATTTATATTTTTATTTCCATTAACTCTTTTCGCTGCTTTTGTTAATCAGCTCATTAAAATTATATGGAAATAATACCTCTTTTATTATTAGTGCTAGTTTGCTGCGCTTTGCTGTTTGGATACCCTGTTGCATTTACCTTATCTGGAATATCTATTTTGTTTGCTTTAATTTGTGTGCCTTTTGGAATTTTTGATCCAGCTATCTTCAAAAGCATTCCTTTGAGAATTTTTGGGATTATGAATAACGTGACGTTGCTTGCTGTTCCCCTATTCATATTTATGGGAACTGTTTTAGAGAGATCAGGTGTAGCATCAAAGATGCTTGAGAATATGGCTTTAGCTTTCAAGAATATTAGAGGAGGGTTAAGTATCTCTATAATTGTTGTTGGAGCTCTATTGGCTGCAAGCACAGGTATTGTTGGAGCTACAGTGGTTACCATGGGTCTAATGTCTCTGCCTGTTCTAATTCAACAAGGTTATAAAAAGGACTTCTCAGCAGGGCTTGTTGCCTCTACAGGGACTTTAGGACAAATTATTCCTCCATCAATAGCCTTAGTTTTACTTGGTGACGTTATGTCTAATGCCTATCAAAGAGCTCAGAATAATATGGGAATTTTTTCTCAAAAAACAGTAACTGTAGGTGATTTATTTGTTGGAGCTATTATTCCTGGGATTATGATTTGCTTTGGCTATTTAATTTATACGCTATACCAAAATAAAAAAAATCTTGATATTCAATTTA
>CAJXAZ010000040.1 GCA_913050015.1 uncultured Gammaproteobacteria bacterium | reverse complement strand
GGAGTGGTTCTTAAAAATTTTAAACTTGATTTCATACGAGGGTCGTTTCTAAAGGCATTCAGGTTTAAAGCATTTCCTAACTCTTCCCATCCATACTTCTGATAAAGCTCTTCTAGGATCGTAGCTAACTTTATTCCGTGCAAAGGGTTGTTAAGTTGTTCACTCACAAAACTATCCTCACTTTAGTCTTTTAACCCAGTCTCGTATTTATCTTTCCATCTCTGGAGTGTCTTTTCCAATGAATCAATATCTTCATAATCATGCCACTCTAATTTGCAGAGCTTTTGAGCAATATCACCAATAGACATTTCTTGGCTAAACATAAGGTCAGCCATTAATCGCAGTTCACGATCGTGTGTTTTTCTACCTATACCTTTGAGGTATTTATCACCCTTCTCTACATGAACAATAACTTTAAATAAAATATCAGGTTTATTGTCTAGCGAGGCATTATTATATTCATCCACTAGTCTTAAAAGCTTGTATTGAGGCTCATCCGAATACATTTGCTTATAAAAGAAAAATTTATTTCCCTCTTCTTCAGATAATTCACCGCTCGATATTTTTACAAGATTGTCATGGATTAACTCTTTATGCATATGGAGGCAGGTAGCAGCAACAGACTCAAGGTACTTATCAGCCGAGGTGAATCTATCTTTTTTTTGAAATCGCATTTGGCCTATCCTTTATTAAGTTCTTGTAAGAACCAATCATATCAACTTTAAAATCATAATATGTAATATCACCGCTCTTTCTTAGAATATGGCAGAATACTCAACTTAATATAATAAGGAATAAGAAATGATAAATATAATTTTATACACCTCGCTTTTAGCTTTGATTCATATAATGTTACCCAATTTAGTAAAATCTAAATTTGGTGAGGCTGCTTCTGAAAGAGCTAGAAAAGCAGCTCATAATTTTGCAGAATCCTTGCCGGTATTTTTTGTACTCGCAATTTTATCTATTCACTTAAATGTCGAATCGAATGAAACAGTTGCCCTTGTCTGGTTGTGCTTGAGACTTGTTTTTGCTCCTATATACGTTTCAGGTATTGCAACCAAGCCTGCCAATGAAAATGGATATGAAGCTCAAAATATAAGAAGCCTTATCTGGATTATTTCTATTGGTTGTCTTGTGAAGATGGCGATCAATCTAACCTAATAGACAAAAAAATTATGATGGTGGAGCTAGATTGCTAAGCTCTTTTATTTAGTGATATTCCTCTGCCATCTAAACTTATTAGACCATTTCTTAATTTTATTCATAACATCATCTTTCGAGCCGCTGTTCCAAGCACAGTTTTTTTCTGAGATATCATAAATCTCTGCAATTGAAATGCCCTGCTCATATAGGGACCAACATAAATAAAGATTCATTTTTTCAGCAGTTGTTCCTCTTTTACATAGACTATTTTGAATAGCCTTGATATTAGAAGCTTGTTGCATTATCTCTTTAATATCCTCTAGACCTAAGGGCTTATAAGCTAGTAAATTTTTTATTTTATACACTGGGCTGACGTCTTGGTGTTCAAATACCTTTATGCCCTCACCAGGGTTTTTTCCATATTCGCCATCAGTTGTAATAGATTTATTACGCTGAAGAGCACGCTCTATAGATTCTGATATATGACTAATATATTCAGAAATAGATTCAAACTCAGATTTTTCTTTGAATTTTGGAATTGTTTTTTCTATTAACGTGATTAGCTCAGCCATCTATACCTTTATTTATATATTTCGCTAGTGTAAACCCTTTGAGATGTACCAGTTAAGGTAATTTCTTTTTATTTCACTTAAGACTTAGGGCAGTTCTATATTAATTGCTCATATCCCTTGATATATAGCGGACGGGTTACAATGAGCACATTAATAGTCTTTGTAATAGGAAGTCATGAGTAAATTAGTCATTTTTAATAAGCCTTTTCAGGTTCTCTGTCAGTTCACTGATGACGGTGATAGAAAAACCTTATCAGATTACATAAACGTTAAAGACGTATACCCTGCTGGGCGTCTGGACTATGACTCTGAAGGTCTGATGATACTTACTGATGATGGAAAGCTTCAAGCTAAGATAAGTGATCCAAGATATAAACTACCCAAAACTTATTGGGCTCAAGTAGAAGGTATAGCCACGCAGAAAGACTGTGACACTTTAATGAAAGGCGTTAAGTTAAAAGATGGTCCGGCAAGAGCTGTCTCTTGCAAACTTATTCCTGAACCTGATATATGGGAACGCATTCCTCCAATAAGAGTTCGTAAAAGTATTCCTGACAGTTGGATTGAGCTTGTTATTGATGAGGGTAGAAATCGCCAGGTTAGAAGAATGACTGCTGCGATTAAGCTTCCTACTCTTAGGCTAGTTCGTGCAGCTATTGGTGAATGGTCTGTAGAGAACCTTAAAGCTGGTCAATTCAAGTTGTTGTAATGGACGCCAAAAACCAGAGCAAATACGAAAATAACAAATAAGCCGCCGCCACAAACTACAATTACTCTAGTTAATTTTGACTCGTCTTCCGAGGCCTTATATAAACCAAAGATCACGAAAATAAATAATAAAGCTTCCATTTTAATTTGCTCCTGAGTCGTCTGAATGTTTAACTAAAATAGATCTAACCTGGGTATCCATCTCATCAGTTTTAGAGTCCAAGTGCTTAACTTTTTCTAGATCTAGAAAGTTATGCCTAAAATCTTCACCTTGTTTATCTATTTCGTCAAGTTTGTCAAAATTAGGAAAAGCTTTGACGTATTCACCAATCCTTTGGATATGGCCATCTTTCAGTGAAACTTTATTAGTATCATCAGTATATTGCTCAAGAAGACCTGTACTAATCATTTCATCAACTATGTCACTAACTGAATCACCATCTAGATACATCCATTCAGCGGATGCTCTTATCCTTCTTTCATCAGGTGATTGAATAAGAATATTTTTAGAGTATTCCTTAGCCTCATCGATAAGTGCATATATCTTCAAAAGAACTGCCTCTTGTCTTTGAGGGTTAACCTCATGGTAAAAACCAAGTAATCTTAATATTTGATATTGTGGTTCTTCTGAAAAATCCATCAAGAATTCAAAAAGACTTTCTCTCTGCTTTTCAGTAAAGACCTCTAAAACAAGCTCCTTTGAAAACATGTGCAGCCTAAAACAATCATCCTGAAGCTCGTAAATATATTCATTTACGGTTTGATCATCTGTTTTAACTAAAAATTCCATTTAATAATTCCTGTATTAAAATAATCTAAATATTGATTATTCAATTTATTAAATCATATTAACTGATAAGACTGACTTTCAGACAGTTGCTATTAAAAATATTAGAAGATTGAAGGGAATATAGTAGAATTATTAGATGAAAAATATTTTGATAATAATAGGATCTGTTTTAGTAATTTCTAGTTGTGGTGAAAATACAGTAAGTGAGACGCAAAATACTGCATCAAAGAAAATATATAGCAGCCTTGAGGAATGTATAGCTTCTGTTGGGGAGCTTGATGCGAAGCTAGGTTATCCTCCTCGAGGTACAAAAGGAACTATATTTTATTGCGAAAGTGATAGGGTTGAAATTACAAAATAATCTGCACATTTAGATGTGTATTAGGCGTTATAACCTAACAAGGCTAAACTAAAATACACTTTCAATTATGAGTTTTCATTGCTGTTTTTTAATTCAAATGCTTTTCGAAGTTATTATCAGCTTGCTCTTATTGTCGTAGCTGCAGGTTCTATCTATCCACTCCTTTACTTAAGACAAAATTTTGAGATTTCTATATTAGAGTCATTTGATATTACTCAAACACAACTTCGATATTGTAGTTCTATGCTGGGATTTATTTTTATGATCAGTTACGTTCCTAGTGGCTGGCTCGCAGATCGCTTTTCATCACGCAAGCTGCTTGCATCATCATTAGTAGCTACTGCCCTCATAGGTATGTGGTTTTCGACTATGCCCTCCTACTCTTCATTGCTTTTCATTTATGGAGCTTGGGGAATTGCTACAGGTCTTACATTTTGGTCGGCACATATAAAGTTAGTTGCAATGCTAGCTAACAAAGATCAGCAAGGTAAATTCTTTGGGATTCTAGATGGAGGCAGAGGATTGGTCGAGGCTATATTAGCGACTCTTGCTATTGCTCTTTTTGCATACGTACTAAGTCAAGAATCTGGTTCAACAAGCATGGCACTTCAACAGGTCATTTATCTATATATAGTTGTTTTACTCTTGGTTGCGCCGCTCGTATATTGGCTTCTTGACGACTTCGATGAATCTGCCTCCGATAATAAGACATCAGATAGCAACTTCAAAAATGATTTGATGACAGTCTTAAGGCATAGAGAAATTTGGCTTTGTGCAATCTGTATTATTTGTGGGTATCAGCTGTTTTATGCAACTTATTCATTTTCGGCTTATCTTCAAGAAAACTTTGGCTTGTCAGCAGTAGCTGTTGGAACAATTACCGTTGCTAAATTATGGATGAGGCCTATTGGAGGAATAACAGCAGGCTTTATTGGAGACTGGAGTAGTCCTGAAAAAGTACTATGTATATTATTAGTGCTAGCCTCTTTATCTCTAGCCCTTATGGCTTTCTTGCCCACCAATTCAGCATCTATCCTGATGCTTGTTGTCGTGCTGCTAATTGGATTATTGACCTATGGAGTTCGTGGTATTTATTGGGCTACATTAGGTGGGTGTAATGTTCCTAATAAAATAAAAGGCTTAGCTATTGGTATGATTTCTATGATTGGTTATTTCCCTGAATTCTATCTTCCACTTATTAGTGCTCCGCTATTAGAGCTATACCCAGGCGGAACAGGCTACAAAATATATTACTTAATAATTTCAATCTTTGGAATTATGGGAGCTTATGCTGCATATCTTCTTGGACGTCCAAAGGCTATAAGAAATTCCTAGATTGTGTCAAAATAAAATTAATGTTTTTAAAGGATGCGATATGAATAAAGATAGGTTTATGAATAGGTACTTAACTAGAGTTAAGAATAAAGTATTTTATATAGGGACGGTTTTGACACTCTGCGCTCCCTTCTCGCTTAATGCAGATGATGGATATAGCCCTGAAGCATTAAAGTTAGCTAATGTAGATCCAAGCATGCATTTACAACAAGGTAGCAGCCAGACTGAAGCTCAAAAAATAAATTCAGTTATCTACAAGGCAACAGGTTTCGGCAATACTTTCATGATAGTAACGGGTGAGGGAAATGTAATTATCGATACATCTTTACAGGCTATGGCACCCAAACATAAGAGCCTTCTTAGTGCTATTAATGACGACGCGATTCATTCTATTATTATCACCCATGGTCATCCTGATCATATTGGTGGAGTTCCTCTGTGGCGCGAAGCTGAAACAAAAGTTATTGCACAAAATAATATGGTTGAATTTCTAAAATATCAAAAGCGTCTTAAGAACCTCTTTATTAAAAGAAATAGTGCACAATTTGGCTTCGACTTAAATGTACCTACAACATCACCTTCGCTTAAAAATGAAATTTCTAGTAATAATATATTGCCGAATACACTATTTGAAAAGAACCTTAATTTTACTTTAGGAAATGAGACATTTGAGATAATGCATACACCTGCAGAAACTTACGATGCTCTCACAGTTTGGATGCCGAAATACAAAGCAGCTTTTGTTGGTGATTTATTTTATCGCTCATTTCCAAATATCTATACCTTGAGAGGAACTAAGCCAAGATGGGCTTTGGACTATATAGATTCAATTAATCGTGTTCTAGCACTAGGTCCAGAAATATTGTTACCGAGTCATGGGGAGCCTATTCTAGGAAACGACAACATTAATAGAGAGATGATTCGTTATCGAGATGCTATTCAATATGTGCACGACGAGACTATAGATGGTATGAATGAGGGTAAGGATGTTTACAGCCTGATGCGTTCAATCAAGCTACCTAAAGAGCTTGATGTTGGAGAAGCTTATGGATGGGTTTCATGGTCAGTACGAGGGATTTATGAAGGTTACATGGGATGGTTTGATGGCAATCCAGTTAGTATGTATTCTCATTC
>CAJXAZ010000039.1 GCA_913050015.1 uncultured Gammaproteobacteria bacterium | reverse complement strand
GAAAGAATACTTTCTTGAATCTCTCCGCTAGACATTAGATGTTTTGATTTCTCATACGATGAGCCAAGCCAAGTAATTCCATTTACCTGAGGTAGAACATATCCTGAATGGTTTATAGGATGCTGAATGCTACTTAATTCTTTGGACTTAATTCCAATAATACTTCCCTTCATAGAGTTAATAGTTGGAACATAGCTCTTTAGATCAAGCCCCGATGCAATTATTAGGTTTGAGTATTGCTTCTCATTATTAATTTTTGAGAAGATAGGCAAAATACTATTAGGTTGAATATGTTTATATTCTTGATAATCATGATTCAGATAAATGGAGATATTAGGGTGCTTAAGTAAATCTTTACAAATATCACTGGGTGATAAACAACCTCCATGTTTTACTAAAAGACCATCAAGATTTTGGTCAATACCATTAATCTTATTAATAGTTTTTTTTGTTTGCGACTCAAAAATATCTTTTCTATTGAGCTTAATAATTTTTTCAATCCACTCGTTTCTAGAATCACTGTTAGAAAGAAATAAAACACCAGTATTAGTAAAAGAAGTTATGTATTTCTTATAGAAATTTACGGCATAAAAATAAGACTGAGTTAAAAAATATGATCTTGAATCATCACCTAGTGCCAATTTTGGATACATTGCCGCCCATGGATTGCTTGATGTTCCAAGTGCGATAGATTTATTTTTTTCATATACATCAACTTTAAAGCCCTGACATGCAAGTTTATTTGCAAGAATGGAGGAGGAGAGACCAGATCCAATTATAGCTATATCACTTGAGCTTTTTATTTTTTTTTGATGGCTTGAGGGGCTAGCATAAGAAAAATCTCCCTTTAGCATGTGTCGTTTATTAGCAAACCCCTTAATTTTTGTAACATCAAACCCGTATCTTTCAAGATTTCTTTTTACAAAACCTGCGGCAGTATAGGTCGCAAAGGTTGATTGAAAATTACTTAAAGTCGATATTGCTTTAAAGATCCCGGCATCCCACATATCCGGGTTTTTCTTTGGATCAAAACCGTCCAAGAACCAAGCATCTATTTTGTTACTGGGTATATTCTCTATTGATTTTAGACCCTCGCCAATGTCTGAGATAATTAACTTTAAAGTTACTTTATATTCTTCAATATAAAAATTATTAGTACCATTAAAAAGAATCGGGTTTAGAGATAAAAATATATCAATAACTTCTTTTAATTGTGGATAAGCTTCTTTTATTTTTACAATATCTGAAATCTTTGGAGCATATTGATCTATAGATACAAATGTTAGGTTATTTGAATTCTCTTTAAAGCTTTCAATCCATTTTTTTAATGTTATAAAAAAATTTAGTCCCAATCCAAAGCCCAGTTCTCCTATCTTAAATTCGCTGTAATTTTTTAAGTGCCATCTCTCTGCAAGATTATTGCCTTTAATAAAAACATAGTTAGTTTCCTCTATGACATTATCTTGAAAAAAAATATCATCAAATTCTTCAGAAAATGGATATGTATTTTTATCATCTATATTTTGTGTTTTTTTCCATACTGTTTCATTCCACAATGGCTTTAATGGAGTTATATTAGGCATACTATTAAAATCTTCGAACTTTTTCATTATGAAATTTAATTATATATTTGTAGCAGTTTTCTTGTTCATTGTATCCTCTTGTTCTGGTGAAAATGAAGTATCCCAAGAAATTCCAAAAACATCAAAAGTTGAACAATTAATTGAACATTCCAAGGAATTTGATAGAAAGGTTTATTCTTATGATACTCCTGGAGGAAAAATTCATATTGCAGTTGGGTTTGGCATTGCCAACTCAATAATGGTTGAGGGAATTGATGGGAACATTATTATAGATTCAGCTGATAGTACCTTTGAGGCATCTGAGATATACAAACTATTTAAAGCTAAAAATAATAATCCTATAAAGGCAGTTATTTATACCCATAATCACGGAGATCACACTTTTGGAACTTCTTTTTACCTAACGACTCAAGAACAAAGACCAAAAATCATAGCTCATGAATCAACAGATTTTTATATGCAGCGCATCCTCGGTATTATCGAGCCTATTATTTCTAGTAGAAGTACAAGAATGTTTGGAACTGCCTTGCCTGATGGTGAGTTAATTAATGTTGGAATAGGGCCAAGTTTAAATGTTTCAAAATCACCAGTTGGATATGTAAAGCCTGATGTTACTTTTGATAAAGAGCTAAAAATTAATATAGCTGGTATCAATCTTGAGCTTTACCATGCTCCTGGAGAAACTAATGATCAGTTATTTGTGTGGCTTCCAGATCATTTATCCCTTATGCCAGGAGATAATATATATAGAACGTTTCCTAATTTATATACGATAAGAGGAACGACTCATAGAGATGTTGCCGGATGGGTAAATAGTCTTGATCATATGAGATCATTTAGACCTCAATTTTTATTCCCAAGTCATACAAAGCCCTTATCAGGTAATGCTGTAATGGAAACATTAACTATTTATAGAGATGCTATTCAGTATATTCACGATCAGACCGTCAGACTAATGAATAAAGGTCTTACCCCTGATGAGATCATTGAAAAAATAGAACTACCAAAAAAGCTAGCTGAATCACCTTTTTTATCAGAGTTTTATGGAACTATTAGATGGTCTGTTAAAAGTATTTTTAATGGATATCTTGGTTGGTTTAGTGGTAACCCAACGGAACTAGATCCTCTAAGCACAGCGGAATCTGCAAAAAGACTTTCGGAGCTTTTGGGTGGAGACGATAAAATATTTCTTGCATTAGAAGAAGCAGTTTTAAATAAAGACATGCAGTGGGCTTTAGAATTAAGCGATCAGCTGATTGCCTTAGAATATTCTTTAAGAAAAGTTTATCAGCTTAAAAGAGAAGCTTTATTGTACATAGGTAAGAGATCTTCAAATCCAAATAAACGAAACTACTTCTTAACATCAGCCATTGAGCTTGATGAGGACTTTAAGGGGTTTCCTCCAACAATAACCACAGAAGGGGTTGTTAATGAGATATCAATGAACACAATGTTTGCCAGGCTATCTGTAAACTTAAATCCAGAAAATATCTATAAGGATAATTTTAATGCATGTTTTGTTTTTCCTTCTGGTGATAACAAAACAATCTCAGTTAGAAATGATGTTGCTGCAGTCTCTAATAGAAGGTTAGATAATTGTGATATTACAATAGAGACTAGCGAAGTTATTCTTAAGAAAGTTTTAGCTGGCCTAAGAAGTCCTGTTGCAGCAATTGCTTCTGGTGAAATTCAAGTAGAAGGAGGGACAACTAGCTTCCTTCAATTCCTCGCAAGTTTCAGGTAATTATTTACGAGTTTCCAGTTGGTATATCTTTAAAAGCTACGCCTTTGTCTGCTCTTTGATCTTGCGGAAGGCCTAAAACTCTTTCTGCAATTATATTTCTAAGGATTTCATCTGTTCCACCTGCAATTCTTAATCCGGGAGCTCCCAACCAAGAACCTTGAAAGTTTTTAATATCAGGATCTTCAGATTTCAACATTCCTGCCATATCAAGGGAATCGATTCCAAAGTTACCAATATTTTGTAATTTATTAGCACTAACAACTTTTGTTATAGATGCTTCAGGTCCAGGCGTTTCCCCTTTTGAAAGGGCGGACATAGTTCTTAATTTAGTATTTTTAAGGCCATTAGCTTCACAATACCAATCTGCAATCGAGTCCCTAGCTGCCTTATTATTGATTAATGGTTCGCCTGAGTCATCTTGATTTTTAGCCCATCTGAATGCATCTTCTACATCTGCACCACTTGCATCTCCAACAGCCAACCTTTCATTCATTAGCGTAGTAATAGCTACTTTCCATCCATCACCTATTTCCCCAAGTCTTTGAGAGTCAGGAATAACTACATCATTAAAATAAACTTCATTAAAACTAGATCCACCAGTTATTTGCTTAATAGGCTTTACTTCAATTCCTGGAGACTTCATATCAACAAAAAAGAAAGTCATACCCTTATGCTTATCTAAATTAGCATCATGCCTAACGACTAAAATTCCATAGTCACAAAATTGAGCTCCGGATGTCCATACTTTTTGACCATTAACTATCCACTTATCACCATCTTGAACTGCTTTACTTCTAAGTCCAGCAACATCAGATCCAGCAGAAGGTTCTGAAAATAACTGACACCAAATCTCTTTTCCTTCAGCCATAGGAGGCAGGAATCTAGATTTTTGATCTTCTGAAGCATATTGCATCATCACAGGGCCGCACATTCCCAGACCAATTTCATATATACCTCTTGGTACATTAAACTTTGACTCTTCTTCAGACCAGATAATTCTCTCAATTGGTGAAGCTTCGATTCCCCCATAACTCTTTGGCCAATGCAACATTGCCCAACCAGCTGCATATTTCTTTTTTTGCCATTGTTTAGCAGCCTCTAGATGCTTTGAGCTCCCAAAGGAATCTTCTCTCGAAGCTCCAGAATTTAATTCTGCATTTCCTTCTAACCATTTCCTACACGTTTTTCTAAATTCTGCTTGTTCTGGGCTGTCATTAAAATCCATAATTCTTCCTAGTTTTTGTTTGATTGTTCAAGACTACTTACAAGTTTCTCTTTCCATTTTCCAAGAGAGCCAATATTCACAGAAAGAAGTTTTGATCTTCGATAGAACATATGACAATCATACTCCCAGGTAAAACCATTTCCTCCATGAGTTTGGATATTTTCTTTTGAACAGAATTGATAAGCTTTTGTTGAGCTCACTCTTGCTGTTGCTGCAGCAGTGGGTAGGTCGGATGAATCTGAAGTCAGAGCCCATGCAGCATAGTAGCAATTTGATTTTGCTAAGGTTAGTGCGATATACATATCTGCTAGCTTATGTTTTATAGCTTGAAAAGATCCTATAGGCCTTCCAAAAGCATATCTTTCTTTTGCGTAACCAACAGCCATATCCAATGAAGCTTGAGAACCACCAAGCTGCTCGAAGCTAAATAGAACAGCTGCTTGATCCATCAAAGATTCAAATAAATCCCATCCGTTTGATGTATCTCCTATGAGCGCACAGGGAGCGTTATCAAGAGTGATTGAAAAATGACCTCTACTTTCATCAATATTTTCTTGATGAGTGACTACAACCTCATCTAAAGAGTGATTTATAAGTTGCAAGCTAATACCAGCATCTGATTTAGTAACAACAATAGAGTGAGTTGCAATCCCAGCATCTGGTACGGCAATTTTTTTACCTGAGATTAAATTATTGCTAACCTCAGTTTTTATATTAGCTGCAGTTGGAGCGCAGAACTCTTCAGTTACTGCAAGAGTTCCAATAACTTCACCGCTAATTAATTTAGGTAAGATATCTTGTTTAATTTCCTCACTTGCATACTTAATAATAGCCTCAGTAAACAAATAGACAGAAGATGAGAAGGGAACTGGAGCTAGAAATCTTCCTAGCTCTTCTGCAATGACGCATAGCTCTAAATGAGTTAAACCAAGTCCACCATATTCCTCAGGAATTCTAATTCCAGTCCACCCAAGATCGACTATTTTATTCCAGAGTTCAGTATCTGTATTATGTCCAGAATCTAGTACTCCTCTATTTCTGTTGATTGAGTTCTCTTTCTCAAGAAACTTTCTAGCCTCTTCTTGAAGAAATTTTTGGTCATTTGAAAAATCTAAATTCATAAATAATCTTTAGTTAATGTAAAATGTGATTTAATTATTATAGGCTAATAAAATCATTAATAAAAACATGAATTCAGATATACGACCAGATAAAACTTCTCCTGCCTACTTGAACAAATCTAGTTCTGGAGGACTGCTTATAGGCTTCATATATATTCTAGTTTTTATGAGCATTTTATCTATTGCTATATGGCAAAGTTTTGAATCTAAAGCTACCAAAACAATACTGGGATCAGTAGATGAAAGATTGGTTGTAATTGAAGAGCAAATTAATATAGCTGATGAAACTAATAATGATTCCTTAAGTGATATAAGCTCATCAATACAGTTTTTAGATAAAGAAGTTAGAAAGCTTTGGGATTTGAGTAATAAGAAGAATAAGGTAAATATTGCCAAACT
>CAJXAZ010000038.1 GCA_913050015.1 uncultured Gammaproteobacteria bacterium | reverse complement strand
ACTTGGCCCTGCTGAAAAGAAAGACTTCAACTTTGATAGCTTTAAAAGTGCATGGCAAGACTTTGAAAAATCAAGGACGTAAATATGTAAGGTTTTATTATTGAATACCACTCCAATAAAGTACTTTAGGGATTAATACTCTGTGTTATAATATTTTGCAATCGTATGCAAAGCAATAAAGCATTGTTTTTTATGATGAACTATTAAATTTTTAATCAAGAATAAATAAAGGAGAGTTATATGTTTTTAAGAAAAATAGCTACAGCTGTAGCAATTACAACACTAAGTACAGGCGCATGGGCCGCATGTTCTTTTGATAATGATACTGAGCTCAAATCACTTTCAAATTCTTTTGATGCTATGAAAGCAGTCACAGATGCTATGGCAGAATGTGGTAATGTTACTTCAACATTAGACGTTGATTTTAAAGATAAGATGCCTGATGCATTTGCAGCAAACCCATCTCTTTATCAAATTGGTGGTGTATCTCAAGGCACAATGGTCCCTCTTTTAAATGCTGGCACAATCCGTCCGTTGGACGACCTTGTTGCTAAGTATGGAAGTCAACTAAAGCCTAGTCAGTTAATTAAAGTTAACGGAAAAATTATGGCGATTGCTATGCAGGTGAATAACCAGCATCTAATGTATCGCGCAGATATCTTTGCAGATCTTGGTATTGCGGTTCCAACAACGTATGCTGAAATGGTAGCAGCTGCTAAAAAAATGCAAAGCTACAACTTAGTTGATTATCCAATTGGTGGAACTTATAAGGCTGGCTGGAATCTTGGTGAAGAGTTTATTAATACTTACTTAGGTAATGGTGGTGAGTTCTTTGGTGAAGGAAATACTCCTTCTATCAATAATGCAGCTGGTCTAGCGACTCTAAACACTATGAAAAGTCTAACACCATATATGGATCCTGAATACCTTGTTTCTGACTCAACTTATGTTCAGCAACAATTCCAACAAGGAAAAATTGCAATGGCTAACCTATGGGCTACGCGCGCAGGTGCCATGGACAATGCTGAAGAGTCTCAGGTTGTAGGTAAAGTTGTAATGGCTTCTGCTCCAATGGGTTCAGTCCGAGCGGCCTCTACTAACTGGTGGGATGGTATCGTTTTTGCAACAAACATGACAGATGCTCAAGCAGATGCGGCTTTCAGAGTTGCTATGGAAGGAATTGATACTGAAATGGTACAAGCTAACAATGACGCCGCTGTTTGGTTAATTGATGGCTTTGTTGCCGGTTCTGCAGCAGCGGGCGCTATTGCTACTGCTGATAATGGTGCAGCTCCTTACCCTTCAAGTTCTCCTGGTATGGGCGCAATGCATACAGCATTAGGTAATGGCCTTGCAGCTTTCCTAAACGGAGAGAAAAGTGCTGCAAAGACGCTTGCTGACATTGAAGCTGCTTATACAATTACAGCGACAGAAAGTGGTTTAATTTAATAACTATGTGTCTCCAAGAGGGCCCTCAATTGAGGGCCTTCTTTTTAACCTATTTGTTTTAATCTTGATTATTGATATAATTCCTTAGTATGAATAAAAAGACGTTTTTAGCTTTTATTGGACCATCTGTTTTAATGATGGTTTTATTTATTGCTTTGCCATTAGCAACTGTTTTAAAGCAGAGTTTTTATCAAACCCAGTCAGTATATGAAACTCTAGAAGTTGAAACTTGTAGTCCAACTTTTACTGGACAAGTTTGTATCAAAGAAATTAAAACAATCCCCATAATAGGCGATAACGGTAAAGTAATAACTCAAACTAATTATGTAGGACTCTCGAACTATCAAAATGTTCTTGAGTTTCCTCGGGTAATTGCTGCATTTGCGAATAATAGTTGGCACGAATTTATGTTGATTGATTTCTGGAAAGCATTAAGATTCACACTTTCGTTTACTTTGATAACCTTGCCATTAGTTCTTTTTTTCGGCCTCTTAATTGCTCTTTGTATAAATAATGTAGCTAAATCTATCAGAGGGCCAGTGATATTTGTATCACTTCTTCCAATGATTATTACTCCAGTGATTGGAGCTTTGGCTATTCGGTGGTTATTTATAGGCGATGGAGTTTTGACTTCATTCCTAGAGTGGTGGTTTGCAAAAGATATTGCTATGTTTGCACAAGCTTGGACGATAGAGTTTATGATGACGTTTTATCGTGTTTGGCATGTTGCACCATTTGCAGCTATTGTTTTTTATGCGGGACTTCAAACTGTAAACCAAGATACTATTGAAAGCGCTATTATCGATGGGGCAAGCCGTTGGCAAAAATTACGTTTTGTAATATTACCTCACCTAATGCCTTTGATAGTTTTTGTAACATTGATTCATCTGATGGATGCCTATCGAGTTTTCGAAGAGGTAATTGGTTTTTCATCACAAGCACATGTTATATCTCTTCAATGGTTAACCTATGATTTTCTAACTGCTGATCTAATGGGAAATCGTTCAATAGGAAGGGCTTCAGCTAGTTCGATGTTGACAATGATTGGAATTACGCTTTTATTAATCCCAGTTTTACGAGGTGTATGGAATGACTATAAGGGTAAGCGACTATGAAGGATATAAATTTAATAAAACAACCTCTTACACTCCGTTTTAGTTCATATTTTTTTCTAATATTTTGGTGTATTGTGGCGGCTTTCCCAATTTTTTGGATCAGTGTTATAAGTGTAAAACTTCCTCTTGATGCGTTTAACTCCAACGCATTAAATGTAATTTTTGGACCAGCAACTTTATCTCAAGGTAAAGGGCTTTCATTTATAGATATAACAGTTGGGCTTGCAATAATTCTTTTTACTGCAAAACTTACAACAGGCTGGTTAGGAAGAAAGGTAAATCAATATTCTCCAAACGGCTATGTAGGTTTTGGGTGGATTATTGGCTCTATGACATTTGGTATCTCATTTATTGTAGTTTTTTTTGCTATTATGCCTTCTATCCTTTCTGTTTTAAATGAATATACTGGTGTATTAGGCAACAACATAATAGGATTTTCTACAGAGCATTACTCAACTGTATGGTTTGAAAGAGACTTTATAAATAATTTCAAAAATTCTCTCTTGGTTACAACTGGTGTTGTCTCTATTTCACTTACTTTTGGTACTTTAGCTGGATATGGACTGGCAAGATCTGGCTCAAATCTAGCATTTTGGATTCTCATTATTGCCCTAGTTTTTCGCGCCCTTCCTCACTCAGTTTTAGTTACTGGCTATCTTCCATTTTTTATAAATTCTGCTGAAATACTTAGACCAATATTTGGTGATGCTGCGCCAACATTTTATGGAATGCCCTGGGCAACAGTTGCTGTTCTGGTTGCCATTAATCAGCCTTTTACAATCTGGATGTTACGTTCATTCTTCCAAAGTATTCCAGCTGAACTTGATGAAGCTGCAAGAGTCGATGGATGTAGTCATTTTCAAGCGTTTAGACGAGTTATTATGCCGGTAATGTGGCCTGGTGTTATTACTACAGGACTTTTTAGCTTTCTTTTGGCCTATAACGATTTCTTAGTAACTTCAATGCTACTAGAGGCTCAAAATACAACTATGGTTCCAGCTATTGCTAGTATGTTTAATATGGAAACCACTACAACTGATCAGGTTGTAGCAGTTGCTGCAGCAGTATCCATAATTGCGCCACTATTCTTTTTGGTTATGTTTTTTCAGAGGCAGATAGTAAGTGGTTTAACTGCTGGAGCTGTTAAGGGGTAGTAGTTGAAAACATATGACTATATTGTTATTGGAGCTGGGTCAGCTGGCTGCGTTATAGCAAATAGACTTAGTGCTAATCCAAAGAACTCTGTGTGCCTGGTTGAAGCTGGTGGAAGTGAAAAGAGTCCTTGGATTAAAATACCTGCTGGTATTTTTGGTGTTTATGGGAATAAAAAATTTGATTATGCCTACGAAGGTACGCCACAAAAGAATTTAGAAAATCGAAGCATTACTGTTAATCGTGGAAAATGCCTCGGAGGTTCCAGCTCAATAAATGGAATGGTTTATATTCGTGGTAATAAGAATGACTATGATAATTGGTCTGCATTAGGATGCAAAGGATGGTCTTATGATGAAGTTTTACCAGTCTTTAAAAAACTTGAAAATAATAATGCAGGTGGCGATTCAAAATATCATGGTTTTGATGGAGAATTATCAGTAGTTTCGCCCCAAGATGCTAATGATGCAGGAAAAAGATTTGTATCAGCTGGAAGTGTAATTGGATTATCTCAAAATCCAGATTTTAATGCTTCATCACAAATTGGTCTAGGTATTTATAACGTAACTCAAAGTAATGGTAGGCGTGTTAGTTCATTCAACGCCTTTCTTGAGCCAGTACTTAATAGAGCCAACCTCACAATCCTTACAAAGACAACAGTGAGTACTCTTGATATACAGGGCGATAAAGTCAGCACGATTAATATTTCAGTTGATGGGTTTGATAGAAAAATTAGTTTTAATAAAGAAGTTATTATTTGTGCTGGAGCGATAGATTCTCCACGTTTACTTCTAGCCTCTGGAATAGGAGATAAGAAAGAGCTTCAGGATTTAGGTATCACTTGTAAAAATAATTTACCCGGTGTTGGTAAGAATTTACAGGACCATCTTGACTGCATGGTTACTATTCGTTCTGAGAAGACAGAATCTATTGGTGTTTCGTGGAGATCCTTAATTCCTAATGTTTTAACTGCACCTTTTAATTACTATTTTAATAAGATGGGCTGGTGGACTACTAATTATGTTGAAGCAGGCGGCTTTGCAAAGACTAAAAAAACGGATGATAAAAATCCTGATATTCAATTCCACTTCACTCCAATCTTTAGAAGCCATCGTGGGAGAAAGTTTGAATTTGGACATGGCTATTCAATCTTTACATGCTTGTTAAATCCATTTAGCACAGGATCTGTAAAACTAGCAAAAGAAGATGGAATATATAAGACGCTAATTGACCATAATTTTTTATCAGATAAGAGAGATGAAACTACTATGATTGAAGCCCTAAAAAAAGCAAGAGAACTACTTTCATCTGAGGTATTTGACGATGTTAGGGGTAAAGAAATGGCACCAGGGGATCCTATTCAGAGTGATGAGGAGATATTAAATTACATACGAAAAACAGCACTAACTGTCTATCACCCTGTGGGAACTTGTAAAATGGGCATTGATGAAATGTCAGTTGTTGATCCTATTAATTTAAAGGTTAAGGGAATGAGCAACTTACGAGTTATCGATGCCTCAATTATGCCAAATATAACAAGTGGAAATACATCAGCCCCAACCATGATGATTGCAGAAATGGGTTCAAAAATGATTTTAAATAAGGATTAAGTATGAGTAACTATCAAGCAGAAAAAAAGATAATTTTAGAATACTATAAGGCATTAGATGGTGCTCAAGGAGCTGATATCACAAAGGTTTTAGAGAGTCATATTTCAGAAAATTATATTTGGCGTGGGTACCACCCTTTTAATGAGCTTAAAGATGCTAAAGAAGTTTCAGAAATTTTTTGGCAGCCCTTCCGAAATTCATTTAAGAGTATTCAAAGGCGTATGGATATATTCATGGCTGGTAAAAATGAAATTGATGGATTTGATTCTGTATGGGTAGTTTCTATGGGACATCTTATGGGACTCTTTGATAATGAATGGCTTGGAATTGCACCATCAAGAAAGATGGCTCTATTACGTTACTGCGAATACAACAAAGTCGAAAATGGTAAGATAACTGAAACTGCAATGTTTTTTGATATTCCGCATGTCATGATGCAAGTTGGATTAAACCCTTTTCCACCTCAAACAGGCGCACATCTTGTTCAGCCAGGACCAATGACCCATGAGGGTTTAATGTTTGAAGAGCAAGATGCTGCTGAAGGTGAAAAAACTTTAGCTACAATTGACTTCATGGTTAATGACATCAAGACTTGGCAAGAAGAGCAAGATCTTCCACTTGTGGAGGAGCTTAGAAGAAGCTGGAATGAGGATATGATTTGGTGGGGTCCCGCAGGTATTGGCGCAACTTATACAATTGAAAGGTATGCTGAGCAGCACTCTGGTCCTTTTAGGGCTGGCTTTAAAGATCGAACTTTTAATGGACATTTATGTCGCGTTGCAGAGGGTAATTTTGGCGGTTTTTTTGGATGGCCTAATCTGACACTTACTCCATCAGGAGGTTTTATGGGTATGCCTGCAACTGGAAAACCAGGCGATATGAGAATAATAGATATGTATCGTCGTGAGGGCGATAAACTCACAGAAAATTGGATTTTCATTGATCTTTTGCATTTTTGGAATCAGCAAGGCGTTGATATTTTAG
>CAJXAZ010000037.1 GCA_913050015.1 uncultured Gammaproteobacteria bacterium | reverse complement strand
TAGATAGGAAGAGACCTTCCTCTATATTCAGATCCTGATTGCTCATCAACTATTTCTTCTAATAAGATTGGTGATAGATGTGTATTAGCGACAACAGCATCCATGGCATCAGACGTTGATAGTTTTGTTAATGGCTCGCCGGATGTATTCAAATATTGAGTAACACCATCAATTTTTATTACAGCAATGTTCTTGCCTAATCTTTTTTGGATATCGATATTAGTAGTTCCAAGAATTTCAAAATCAAACTCACCTAAATCAATACTCTGTTCAACTTGTTTTAGGTATTGCTCACCTCTTACTAATTCAATTTTGTTAAAAGCAAAATAAATGCCAGAGATTGTCCAAAGCAATAACTGCAATGAGATAAAAAAGCTCAAGTACTTATGAGTTTTACGAACTATAAAATTCATCTTTTTAACATCTTCACAATTTCATCTATCTTAGAATCAAACTCATCCTCTCCCTTGAATGATTCTTTAATACATTCACGAAGGTGGGTTTTAAGAATTTTTCCTTCTACCGTTATGATTGAATTCTTAACGGCCTTAATTTGATTTAATATATCAACGCAATACTTTCCTTCCTCAACCATGCCTTGAATTCCTCTAACCTGGCCCTCAATTCTTCTAAGGCCGGCTAGTTGTTCTGTATGACATGGATGCTTCATGGGCTATAAAAACCTCGGTACGATGTATGTGAAAATAGATGCAAATAAAAATATACCTACAGATACATAATATAAGTACCTAGATCTCTTTCGAGTCTCTGAGCATGCTCTTCCAAGCTCCGGGTCAGCAGGACAGGGCATATAGTAGGTTTTGTAGTTCACATAACCGGCTAAAGCTATCATCACAAGTGCAAAAAAAGTGATATAGATTTTATATTGAGACAGGACTATCAAAAATGGAAATACAGTAATCAAACTTGCAAAACTTGCTCCAGCTCCTAAGGCAACGAAGATAGCTGGCAAAGCACAGCAGACTAACGTTGAGGATGACGCAAATAAAGAAAAGAAATTGGATGTTCTATCATTCATAGTAATTAAATTTCTAGTACCTGTAAGTCAGACATATTTTGTCCATTAGAAAGAATTTGTTTCTCAATTTCTTTAAAGTTAATTTCTTTTGTTTTGGAATAAGCGATCATGACTTTTCCGTTATCTAAGTCGACATCTATTTTTTGGACACTCTTGTCTCTTGTAAATGTCTTCTCAATTCCACGAGCGCAAAAATCACAGACCATTCCCTTTACGCTAACGATTGCAACATTAACATCAGCTAAGCCTTCCATAAACGTATCAAATCTTTCAGCGCTTACATCAAGGTTTTTACCGTCGACCATAGTGTCGTGTAAATGTCCTTCATGAGAATGATCATGCATATTGGCATGGTCCTGTTCAGCCCAAGCAAGAGGGCTGGCAAGTAATAAAGTTAATAATATTTTTTTCATAAGTTCTCCTTTTTTTAAAATCTGTACATAAAGTGTAAATCCCATTCTGTTTTATCGCTATAACCAAACTTAACAAGAGCAGCACCCTTAAAAAACTTCAATTCTGGATAAGTAGACTGAGTATTTGTAAGTGAGTTTTTCTTTGTTTTGATCATTATCCATGTGTGTAAGTCTCCGTAGTCACCAACATAAGGCGCGACTCCTAGTTGGATATACTGATCTGTGTAATCCTGACCAAAAGAATTATTTGTATCTTTGTAGCCAAATCCAGAAAACCATCTTCGTGTTTCCCAGTCGCCATGTATGCCATAAAAAAAGCCATCAGCATCATCAACCAATACACCTGATTGAAAATATAAATTTCTTTGAGAGATGTCAGTATTTTTTCTATTTATCAAATAGGTAAGTCGGAGATAATTTTTATTTTTATTAAAAATTTTATCGTCCACATTTTCAATTCCTATTGAGTATTTGTATGTCGGGGAATAGTGAACATAAACCGAATCACTCATACTATCAGATTGATACATTAGAGTAGTGCCGCCTGAGTAGGAGATAGGTCTTGCTTCGGTATGTAATACCAAAATGAAAGCAAGAATTATAATTTTATGTATACCCATAGGGGGTATATTAGCATGCGCTTATGAATAATAGCTAACCTTATGTTGTTAGCCCTTTCTCCAAGCTCCCATTTTTACAGAAACCACTATCATTATTCCAAAGACAGTCATACCTATAGCTGAAGAGTAGAAGATTCCAGCGAGACCGCTTGAGAACCAGTAAACAGCAAGTACTGAACCTGTTGCTGTGACTATAAACCTTATAACAGTAGCAATAATTGGCCACTTCATAGCATTGGCTCCTTGAGAGGCAAAGTAAAGTGACAAGCCAAAGCCTTGAAAGATATAGAAGAGTCCAAGTATCTGAATGTATTGTTTGGTTACTAAGTAAGTAGGCTCATCTGAGGTAAAGAAATTTATCCAAAGATCAGGCGTTACAGCAAGAGTAACTCCAACCACTGCAGATAATAATCCAGCTACCGTTGAGCCGATCATGCCTATTTTCTCTGCACGTTCTACATTTTTAGCGCCTATGTTTGTTCCTACCATGGTTGTCATGGCGGTTCCTATTCCAAATACTAATGGGATCATCAAGAATTCAACTCGAGAGCCTATTCCATATCCAGCAAGTGCGAAGCTTCCAAACTGACCAATGAGCCCAGTTAATATTAGAACTGTTCCAACGGTAAATATTGGAGATAAAGAAGCAGGCAAGGCCACGCTAAAAATATCTTTAAATAATTCTTTCTCAAAACTTATTCTTGAGAGCCTTAGTCGGACTAGGCTAGATGGGCTTGATATTTTTATAAGCATTGCCAAGGCCATAAAAGCACTTGAGGCTATTACAGATATAGCGGCTCCATCTATTCCAAGCTTCGGAAATCCAAACCATCCAAGAATAAATCCTCCTGAGAGCACGACCTGAATCCCTGCACATATAACTGTTATTAAGGCAGGAAAACGCATGTTCCCCATTCCTCGAATTGATGCACTCATAACTCCCGCTATCCAAACTACGATTCCTCCTGATAAAAAGATCATGGAATAAGAAAGCGACTTTTCTAACAAGAGCCCACTTCCCCCTAAGAGGATTAGCAATTGCTTGCCAAAAACAAGAAAAATTAAGAGAAAAATGAAAGCACCAAAGCAAGCTAAAAATATAGAATGCCATAATAATTTTTCTGCTCTTTCTTTATCTCTAGCTCCCAAGCTTCTAGATACAGAGGATGTAATAGCTCCTCCTAGTGCTCCAAATGCCATCTGTTGAGTAAGCATTAGAGAAGGAAAGGCCAAAGTAACAGCTGCTAAAGAAAGGGTTCCGAGCTGACTAATAAACCAAACTTCAGCAAGAACGACAATAGCTTGAATAAAAAAAGCAACCGTATTCGGTGCAGACATACGAACAATTAAAGGAAGTATCGGGTCGTTAAGAAACTGTTCTGTTCTTTTATCCATTTTTTCCTAGTTTGATTATTCTTTGCCTAAAAAGGCAAAAGAGAAGATGACTTTAATTTTTACTCTTTAACTCTTAAAGATCTTTGACTGTCAGCAATATTATATAAGTGGTCTTGAGCTTCTGGTTTTAGCTGAGCGACACCCATTGTTAAAACATCAATCACAACGGTATAAGCTATTCTTGATGTATGAGGTTTAGAGATTCGGTTGTTATCACCGATATTAATGACAAGAGGGTAATCACAAATACTAGCTAGTGGTGTATTACCAGGCATTATACCAATGACCTTAACGCCAGATTTACGAACAATTTTTACACTATCGATTAATGCAGAAGTTGTTCCTGATTGAGAAATGGCAACTACAACATCATCTTTACCTAAAGAGTTAGCAGACATGAATTGAATGTGAGGATCTGAAATATAAGATGAAGGTATTTTTAATCTAAAGAATTTATGTTGTCCATCCATAGCAACAGGTGCCGAACCTCCAAATGCATAAAACTCAACTCGACCTGCATTAGCTAGTGTCTCGATAGCATCTGCTAAAACATTTTGATCTATTTGAGATCTTACATTTAGAATTTCACTTATGGTTGTGTCAAAGACCTTTTCACATAATTCATGAATAGTGTCATTTTGATCTATTTCATACATTACAAAATAATCATCTGCAGCTAGTTGCTGTGAGAGATTAATCTTTAATTCTTGATAGCCGGTAAATCCCAATGCCTTACAGAACCTTATGAGAGTAGGTTCACTTATGCCCATCGCTGAGGATGCTTCGGCAGTTTTCATGGTGATAATTGATTTTGGATCTGCCAAAATAAATTCACCAACAATTTTTTCAGATTTTCGTAAATCAGGTAATGTATTTTTAATGTGTCTTAATAATTTAGTCGGCATAAAGGTTAGAATAGTCCTCTTAAGCAAAAAAATGAATCCCTAAATGGACGTATCGCATATTTTAGAACATCTTAACGATAAACAACGTGAAGCTGTTACGTCTGAAAAACAACATCTTATGGTCTTAGCCGGAGCTGGATCAGGTAAAACCAGAGTGCTTGTTCATAAAATAGCTTGGGAAGTTGAAGCGCTCAGAAAGAACCCTGCAACGATTATGGCGGTAACTTTCACAAACAAAGCAGCTGCAGAAATGAGATCAAGAATCGAAGAATTACTAGAAGCTCCCATGATGGATACTTGGGTTGGAACCTTCCATGGACTAGCTCACAGAATGCTAAAAAGATTTCATAAAGAAGCTGGTCTCACCAGTGGATTTACTATTTTAGATTCCGATGATCAATTAAGAATCATCAAACGAATTGCAAAAGAAATGAGTTTAGATGAGGCCTCATGGCCTTCAAGACAAAGTCAGTGGCAAATTAATTCATGGAAAGACGAAGGTTTTAGAAGCGGTCAGGTTGATGACCATGGCGATCACTTTAAAGAAAATATTAATAAAATTTATAAAGAATACGAGGCAGTTTGCTTAAGAGATAATCTAGTTGATTTTGGAGAGCTTCTATTAAGATCCTATGAAGTGGTCAGAGACAATCCTTCTGTGAGAACTTTTTTCCATTCTAGATTTAAATCTATTCTTGTTGATGAGTTTCAAGATACCAATACTATTCAATATAACTGGTTGCTCGAAATAGCATCAGATCAGGCAACAATTATTGCTGTTGGTGATGATGATCAATCTATTTATGGTTGGAGAGGGGCTAAAGTTGAGAACGTAGACTCTTTCATAAAAACCTTTGACGATACAGAGGTTGTTCGACTTGAGCAGAATTATAGATCTACTAATATTATCTTAGGGGCAGCGAATGCTCTTATAGAAAATAACGCTGATAGACTTGGAAAGAATCTTTGGACAGAAAAACTAGAAGGCGAACAAATAGTTTTATATCAAGCATATAACGAGCAGGATGAGGCAAGGTTTGTTGCTGATGTTTTAAGGGATTGGATGGGCAAGGGTGAGATGTATGAAGATGCTGCTGTTCTATATAGATCGAATGCTCAATCAAGAGCATTAGAAGAAGCCTTATTAAGAGCGAGCATTCCCTACAGAATATATGGCGGTCAAAGATTCTATGAAAGAATGGAAATTAAAAATGCCATTGCTTACTTAAAAATTATATTTAATCATTCTGATAATCCAGCATTCGAACGCTCAATATCAAACCCAACCCGAGGCGTCGGAGAAAAGACTCTTGCCAAAATAAGAGGTACGGCAAGGCAGTTTAATATTTCTTATATTAAAGCCTCAGCCAAGCTGATCGATGAGGGATCTATCTCAGGAAAAGGCGGAGCTGGACTAAGATCTTATTTAGAGTTTATTGCTAGATGCAAAGAATTCATCGAAGAGAATCCTCTCTCAGATCTTATGGAAGAAATTATTAAGACCTCCGGTCTCGTTGCTTACCATGCAAAAGAGCCAGGAGAAAAAGGAAAAACTAGAGTAGAAAACTTACAGGAACTTGTTTCAGCTACTACTAACTTTGAGCAAAGTATTAAAGAAGATAAGCCTTTTAAAGAAATTGCAGAACAGTACTTGGATATGATTTCTTTAGACTCAGGCGATAGGCAGGCATCAGAACATGACGATGCAGCGCAATTAATGACTTTACATTCAGCTAAAGGATTGGAATTTAAGTTGGTCATAATGACTGGTTTAGAAGAAAGTTTATTTCCTCATGGCAGATCTATGGAGAACCCTGCTCAATTAGAGGAAGAGAGAAGGCTTTGTTATGTTGGTATTACTAGAGCAATGGAAAAGTTATACATCACCCATGCAGAATCAAGAAGACTCCATGGCTCAGATACTTTCAACCCCCCATCTAGATTCTTACGTGAAATTCCAAAAGCTCTCATAAACGAGATTAGACCTAGAGCGCAAACCAATATTCCTTATAATAGAAAAGACTTCACAGAAACAAAATTTGAATTTGAAGAGGAGATAGGAATAGCACTTGGACAAAGAGTTGCTCATAAAACTTTTGGAGAAGGAGTAGTTCTCAATTACGAGGGCTCGGGAGAGGCAGCAAGAGTTCAAATTAATTTTAGTAAAGCTGGAACAAAATGGCTTGTTATGGCTTACGCAAACCTTGAAAAACTATGATAAAAAATAATTACATATACCTACTTACGCTTCTACTTATAGTCGGCTGTTCAGATGGCGTTGAAAATACTGAAGCAGCTTCAGAGCAAGAAACTTACAAATGGCGTCTAGTTACAGCTTGGCCTAAAAATTATCCTGGTTTGGGAATGGCTCCTGAAAGAATTGCTCAACTTGTCGAAGAGATGAGTGACGGGCAGATGCAAATTACAGTTTTTGGAGCTGGTGAGCAAGTACCTGCTTTTGGAGTATTTGATGCGGTATCAAGCGGCTCTCATCAAATGGGTCATAGCGGTGGTTACTTCTGGAAAGGAAAAGTCCCTGCTGCACAATTTTTTACTGGAGTTCCATTTGGTTTAACGGCAGATGAAATAAATGCCTGGACTAATAGAGGCGGTGGCTTGGAATTATGGAGAGAGATTTACGAACCTTTTAATATTTATCCTATCCCAGCAGGAAATACCGGAACACAAATGTTTGGTTGGTTTAATAAAGAGATTAATTCTTTGGATGATATAAAAGGATTAAAGATGAGAATTCCAGGAATAGGCGGAGAGGTTTTTAAAAGAGCTGG
>CAJXAZ010000036.1 GCA_913050015.1 uncultured Gammaproteobacteria bacterium | reverse complement strand
GCCGAGGGTTATACCCAAAATTCTCAAGGAACATCTTGGTCTATGGCTAAAAGTTATTATGCAGCTTTAGTTGGCATTTCAATTGAAAGGGGAGAGATAGGAAGTTTGGATGATCCGGCAAGTAAGTACCTTGATTACTATAAGGATGAAAGATCTAAGATAACGATTAGAGACCTATTAAATATGTCCAGTGGTCTTGATTTTCCAACTCATGAGCATGAAAAAATGTTCTTTCAACGAAGTCACCTAGATTACGCTAAGAATGTTGGAGTAGAAAAAGAAGCTGGCTTGAAATTTGAATATAACAACGTTAATTCCATGATTATTGGCGATATACTTTATGTTGCTACAGGCATTAAAGCAGATAAGTTACTGGTAGAGAGAATCTTAGATCCAATTGGTGCAAGTAACTATAAGCTCTGGAAAGACGAAAAAGGAGCAGTGCTAACTTACTGCTGTGTTGATATGACACCAAGAGATTATTCTAAGATTGGACTTTTATTTGCTAGAAATGGAAATTGGGAAGGCAATCAAATTATTCCTAAAAGCTTTATCAATGAAACATTCCAAACTGTCTGGGAGACTTCAAGCAGCAGCAGCGACTATAAAAGATATTACTCACTCCATTGGTGGGTTTCTAAGTACGATGACGAAAGTAAGATTTTTAATACTAGTGGTAAATTTGGTCAATTTACATTTCTTGATAGAGACAATGATGTAGTTGTTACAAGAATTACTAAATATACTGAGAAGAATAATGGGGATATTCAAAAATGGGGGCCATTGAACTTCTTTAGATGGGCAGGAGTTACCCAAGCTGTTATTGCTGCTAAATTACTTTTAGATTTAGGGTTAGTTGTCGAAGGTGACGATGTAAACACTCCAATAACCGATGATGAGGGAACTTCCAAAGAGTTCTATGAAAAGTACCAAGAGGTTGTAGACGCAATAGCTGATTTGAGTAGAGACTAAGTCCCGCTAGCTTCTTTTTTTACAAGATATGCTTCCATATCTCTTTTCCATTCTTCAAGGTAATAGCCATCATTACCTTGTTTATTAAGGTATTTAAAGAAGACTCTGCCATCCTCATCTTCAAAGCCCTGCTCGAAAGGCTTTCCAGTTAATCTATTAGGTCTTTTGTATTGATCATCCATTATTCTTCATTACCTCATTAAATATTAATGCCACAGTAGTAGTAGCAACTTTTAAATCTTCTTTAATGAAAAAATAGTCCTCTATAAGAGAATATATTTTGTAATGAGGTTGTTCTGAGAACCTTACGCCGTCAGCAAACGTAACAAAAGCTACAGTCTTCTGATTATTGTATTCTTTAAGATTATGTTTTTTATCATGCATCTCAATGCAGATTTTTTTTATCTGCTTGAGGTACTCATCAAGAGTCTCGTCTTCTTGCATTAAGGGAAACTTCATTAATTAAGTCCAAACAAATAGAATCATAGGTATGGATACCGCAATTATTAATATATCCAGAGGAAGACCCAGTCTCCAGTAGTCTGTAAATTTATAGTTACCTGGCCCCATAATAACCGTATTGCACTGATGGCCTATTGGCGTTAAAAAAGCACAACTTGCTCCAACAGCAACGACCATTAAGAATGGCTCAATAGCATAGCCAAGTTCAATGGCTATCCCAGCTGAGATAGGAGCCATGATGACAGCTGTAGCGGCGTTATTGATAATATCCGTTGTTGCCATTGTAACTACGAGTATTAATAGTAAAAGCCAGAAGAGGCTAAGATCAGCTGCGTAATATGAGATCGTTGAGGAGATAATATCGGATAATCCTGTTGATTGAAGGGCAGTGCCAATAGGTATCATAGCTGCCAACATAATTATTATTGGCCAATCAATATCTCTATAAAAATTACTGTCAATAATTCTTATTCTTGCAAAACCAAGGACGCAGAGTAGGAAAGCTGCAACTGTGGGCAGATAGTTTAAAGCTACCAAACCTACGGAAATTGAAAAGAATATTAAACCTTTTAATAACCTACTTCTACTAGGTATAGTTTGAAGCTCTCTTTGCCTAAGAGGCATTAACCCTAGATGCTTAATCTTATTTGTTACATCTTCCTCATCCAGATCTCTTATACCAAGCAACAGGACATCACCGGCCCTAAAAGTCTCTCTTGTCAGTCTAGTTCTGTACTTAGATCCTTTTCTCCATAACCCTAAAAGGTTGAGCTCTTCATATGCAAGTTTTAAGAAAAATTCATACTTCCTTCCTATAAGCCTTGATCCTGGTGCAATCATTGCCTCCATCTCTTCTAAATCATCATCTTCAAAGTAATGAAGCTCTTTAGGAATAGAGAACCCAAATCTATCTAACATAGGACCTAAATCATCAGGAGGAGTCTTAATAACTAATATCTGACCTTCTTTGATACGAGTATTATTTTTAACTTTTTTAACGCCACCTTCATCATTAACAATCCCAAGAACCTCTGTATCTTCGCCTGCTTCTTTTTTAAATGCAGACAGTGTCATTCCTATAGCTGAGCTAGATTCATTTACCGATACTTCGAATAAATATCCCTTAAGATTAATAAGACTTGAGCCTGAGTTAGAATTTTCTCTTAAATGTATTAATTTATTTCCAATAGTAGCTATAAACAAGATGCTTAATAAAGTTATTGATAGCCCAACGTATGAGAAATCAAAAAAATTAAACCCACTAGACGAGATGGTTGATTTATATTCTGAAATAATAATATTTGGAGGAGTTCCTATAGTTGTATTCATGCCGCCTAAGATGCAAGCAAATGCCAAAGGCATTAAAAACTTAGAAGGGTGCCAATCCATCTTTTGACATATATTCAAAGTTATTGGAAGAAGAATTGCCAGAGCACCAATGTTATTAATAAAAGATGATAGCAATGCAGCTATTAGCAATAAACTTATTAGAAATTGGGATTGAGTAAAAGACTTACCGCCTATGATTTTTCCAACCAAACCAGTTAACCCAGAATTTTTAAGTCCTTGGCTAATTATCAGAACTAATGCAACAGTAATAACCGCAGGGTGAGCAAAGCCCTTAAAGGCTTCATTTGCTGGAATAACATCCAGAACCATAAGAACTACTAGAGCACCTGCTGCAATGGCATCGTACCTAAATCTTCCCCATATAAAAAAACCTAGAAGGGAAACTATTGTTAGCGAAAGAATTAATTGATCACTCATATTGAAGAGTCAAGGCTGCTACTCAGGCATGCTCTCAACATATAGAGATGATGAAGGGAAGGCAAAGTCAGAACCGTTAGCTTTAACTATCTTCATTATATTAAAAACTAAATTTTCCTTAACCTCGTTATAAGCTGCAAAACCCATCGGGTCTGAATATGCAACGATTAAAAGATCAATAGAACTAGCTCCAAGCTCAATAACTCTCACAACAGGATCAAGATTAGGATCAGATGAGAAATCGTCGCTATCTAAAATATACTTTTTAATATCTGTACGAATTGCTTCAAGCTGCTCAACAGGTGTTGAGTAAACAAGATTTATTTTCCAGTTGATTCTTCTATTAATCATTTCTCCATGATTAATAACTTTTACATCAGATAGGTCTTTATTAGGTATTGTCATTGGTGCGGTATCAAAAGTTCTTATAACGGTGGACCTAAAACCAATTATTTCAACTATTCCATGAAGCTCCCCAGCTACTTCAATTCTATCTCCTGGTTGAAATCTATGCTCTCCAATAATTAGAATTCCTGCTATAAGATTTTTAAAGAAGTCCTGTGCTCCAAGAGCAACAGCAACAGAGAAAAGTCCCAGACCAGCAACTAATGGGCCTATTTGAATACCAAAAATATCCAGAATAACAGCGACACCAATTACCCATACTATAAATCCAGAAGCTCTTTCTAACCACATTTGCATAGAAGCAGTTAGCCAAGATTTTGTGGATAGCGCAGCAAAAATAGGCTTAACACTATTTGATAATGCACTGAAGATGGTAAATACAACAAAAGCCTTAACAATATTAGTAGCTATATCACCAACAAATCCAGATATTGGAATTATTAAGGTACATATATAAAGAGCAACAGTAACTGGTATTAAACCGATAGGTCTTCTTAATGCATTAAGTATTTCATCATCAATTCTTGATTCTGTTTTTTCTGCTAGCCTAGTTAGATACCCAATAATAACTGAGATAATAAAACCTCTTAGCAAGAAGGCTAAAAGCATAGTAGATAGAGCTGCAATTAGAGATCCTAGGTTAATTCCTAGAAATCCAGTATTCCAAACTTCGGCAACTAAAACTAAAAAACTATCCATAGGTACTTCTCTTTTTAAACTATAAGTTTATTTTATAGGGATTTAGTGCTTTTAAGCAAAATCCTCATACGTTATTTATTAAGCCTATCCTTTATTGCATAAGGAAGATAGATTAAAAAGAATACAAATATAGCTACAGGGATTGTATATAAGATATGTAGAGGTGGTTCTGGGAATAGATCCAATACATTTGCACCTATAGGTTTGATCAACAAGTACCAGTAGTTAGCTGGCTCTCCAAGAATTAGATTTATGACATAAATTATAGGCAGGAGAGCGAAAACTGTAATCGCTGAGACGGTTAAAATATCTTTAAAGTATGGTCGGTTGCCCAAGACAACAGTCGCGTAAATGATTGTTAGAATGATGGCTCCATGACCAATAAAGAAATATAAGTATTCCAAGTCATAAAAATAAACATCTGGAGTTATCAGAGCCATAGTAGCTCCTCCAATACCCCAAAAGAAAGCACATTTATATAATAGCTTTGGCCCGCCTAAAAGGAACCATGCCATGAAAACCTCAGAGAGATCACACATATGTAATGGGAGTACTTCTTTCCAGCTATATGGATTCTCTAGTATAAAAAGATCTTTAATAGGTGATGAAAGGATATGAGCTATTAAGATATAGGCTAAGATTTTAGCCATGCCTGATTTTTGATTATCAGTTCTATCTTTATAAACCAAAGAAAGCAAAATAGTCATCAAAATTATAATCAGAAATGAAAAAATGTGCACTCCACCAAATATTTCAAAAGGTTGGTCATTCATAACTTATCCCTACAAAAATTATTAATATTCCCTTACATGTTAATAATAAATATTAACCCGTCAGATTATAAAGATATTTAGAGTTTTTTTAACACTTTTTTAAAAAATGTCACAAAGAGATTTTTTAAGAGCTAATTCTATCAATAACAATTTGTTCAGTAAGAATGGCAGGTAAAACCTTAGATTGACTCATTCCTGGTTTCCAATAAACGTAAAGAGGAACTCCGCTTCTTCCATACTTAGATAAAACATCAAGTATCTCCTGATTTCTATTAGTCCAATCGGCAACTATATACTCAATACTATTATCGCTAAGGAATTTTTTTACGCCCGGCCTCGATAGAGCAACTTTGTCATTAGCCTGACATGTTATGCACCATGCTGCTGTAAAGTTTATTAGATAGGCTTGCTCATTGGACTGTAAGTCTTTCTCAGTATCCTTGCTCCACTGAATATCGCCTGATTTTGTATCGATACTGCCCAGCTTAGTTTCAATGCTCGCAAAAGAAGTTGTTTGATAACCTACAGCAATAATTCCAATTGCTAATATTAAAAGCTTAGAAGTACTATTTTTAGTTTTAGTGAAGAGCCAGGTTAGTAAACCAATAACAAGAAAAATAATAAGCAGACCTATTAAAGCATCTGAGCTTGTTTGAATACTGAAAACCCAAACTAGCCATAATGCTGTTGCAAACATTGGAAATGCAAAGAATTCTTTTAAGGACTCCATCCACTGACCAGGTCTTGGCATTTTTGAAATTAAATCAGGCTTAATAGCTAGGAGTAAGTAGGGCATCGAGAATCCAATTCCTAATGAAAGAAATATCGGTAATGTAACTGCAGAGGGTTGAATTAGTGCATATCCAATTGCTGCGCCCATAAATGGAGCAGTACAAGGAGAGGCTACAATTACAGCCAGTACGCCAGTTAAGAAAGAGCTCATATAACCTGTGTTATTTACTGAGACATTTCCAAGCCTTGTTAGCGATGACCCAATATTAATATCAGTTAGTAAAATTAATCCAATAAAAAACATCAGCATGCTTAAAGTACCAACAACTATTGGTGATTGAAGCTGAAAACCCCATCCAACAAAAGTACCTGTCTGTCGGAGTGCAAGAAGAGCAACAGCAACTAAAACAAAAGAAAGTATTACGCCTAGACAGAATGTGAGGGCATGTTTTCGAATTTCATTTTGTGATTCTCCGCCCATGGATATAAAGCTTAAAACCTTTAAAGAAATTATAGGAAAGACACATGGCATTAGATTAAGAATAAGCCCTCCAAGGAAAGCAAAAAGGATTGCCTGGAGAACACTAATAGAATTACTGCTCTTCGGCATTTCAGCATTAACGATAAATATTTCATCGTCATTAATAACGAGTACGCCACTTATATTTTGGATGATCTCAGTTTCCTGCTCTAAGGGAACTCTAAGTAACCAATTGTTCTCTTCCTTTATTAGAATCTGTTCACCTGAATAGCTAACAATATTTTCATCTTCAACAAAAAAATTAATAGAATTAATTTGATTGTTATTTGAAAATCTTAACTCTAAGTAATTATTATTTATTTCAGATATGACTGGGAGCTTTACGCTAGGAACTTTTGAAACCCAATCAGTAAGGCGCGAATCAATATCTAGAAAATTTAAGGAATTTGTTAATGTTGCTTTTTCTGGAACGCAAATATCATCACATATTAAAAAATCAACGTCAGCAACAATATCAAATTGAGCCAAATCTTTAGGAATAGTTAGTTTAAAAGGAAATATTACAAAATCTTCGTACCCATATGTCATTAAAGGAGGGTAGGGAATAAGCTCTGGAGCCGGCCAATTCACATCGCTAACAGTTACTCCTTCAGGGAGTTGCCATTCAACTTCAACAGGACCTCCAGAATCTCCAGGATTTTTCCAGTAAGTATGCCAATGAGGCTGCATATCCATTTTAATACCAACTATCATTTCTGAATTATCAGATGAATAGACCTGGTCTGTGACTAGTGATACTTCGGCATGTCCTGTATTTACAGCTTCTGCAAATGTAAAACTAGAAAAAAGTAAAAATAGAGATAGTTTGAATAATTTCATGTGTACATATTACCTTACTCAATAAAATAGGGGTGCTAAATGCACCCCTATATAATTTTTTATAAATTTACTTACTAGAGAGTTTTTTGGGAGTTTTAATCTCAATCATTCTAGCTTTCTTTTCTTCTGGAATTATTTTTTCCAGGTTGACGATTAATAGACCATTTACGAGCTCAGCGCCCTGAACAACCACATCCTCTGCTAGAGTAAACTGTTGTTTAAATGCTCTTTGAGCTATTCCTTGGTAAACAACTCCTGCGCCTTCATTAGCTGTCTCCGTCTTTGGTCCATCGTAACTAACCGATAGCACGCCATCGGAAAGTTCAATTTGTATATCTTCTTTTGATAAACCTGCCACAGCAACTTCAATAGCAAAATGATTGCCATCTTTTCTGATGTTGTAAGGTGGATAGCCTGAAGATCGGTCTGATGTTTCAGACAATCTTTGTAATCTATCAAATAGTGGTTCAAAACCTAAGACACGGGTTGTGAAAAAGGGATCTGTAAAGTTAAGTATCATAGTAGTCCTCCTGTAAGCGACTAATTTAAATGCACCCCGAAGGCATGCCTGTTAATAAACGAAGACCCAAATGGCATCTTCTACT
>CAJXAZ010000035.1 GCA_913050015.1 uncultured Gammaproteobacteria bacterium | reverse complement strand
ATAGCTTCCAATTCTGTAATTTTCTCCAACCATTCCTTTTCTGCCACTTCAAGTTCACCGGATAGTTCTGATTGGTTTCTAACAAGATCTTGCATGTCATCTCTTCTATCTGCATCGTAAATGTCTGGATCTGCAAGTTTAAGGTTTGTATCTTCTAATTTTCCATTTAATCGGCTGATTCTTTTTTCCAAGGAACTAATAGATGATTTTAAATTTTTAATTAATAAAGTCATATCTATCTTGACTGTATCTTTTACTTTTAGCTTTTTGTCTTCTGTTTTTACAATATTTGGTTTTAGTATGTAGTCCTTGTAATCGTCCAGGTCGCCATCGAAAACATCAACTGTCTTATTATCAACAAGATAAAAGGTATCAACAGAACTGCTTAGAAGATGTCTGTCATGAGAAATTAGAAGGATAGCTCCTTTAAAAGACTGAAGTGCCATTGTTAGCGCATGGCGCATGTCCATGTCCAAGTGATTGGTAGGCTCATCCATTAATAAAATATTAGGTTTTTGGTAAGCAATAATGGCAAATGCTAATCTTGCCTTTTCGCCACCTGAAAATAAATCTATTGGCTCTTTAACCTTGTCTCCCTTGAAATTAAAACCACCGAGATACGTTCGTATTTGCTTCTCTGCTTTAGTTTCATCAAGTTTATAGATATGTGAAAAAGCCGATATAGATAAATCTAGATCATCGACCTGATGCTGAGAGAAGTACCCTACTTTAAAATTATTACCTGCTAAGCGCTCTCCATCTATTAAAGGAATGCTACCTACTAAAGATTTTATTAACGTTGATTTACCAGCGCCATTTGGGCCAAGTAAGCCTATGCGATCTCCAGGACTAATTGAAAGGTTAATATTTGATAAGATAATTTCTTCATAGCCTAGGTTAGAAGTATTGAGTGAGACTAGTGGATTAGATATCTTTTCTGTTTCAGGAATAGTAAAGCTAAAGGGCGAATCAATATGGGCTGGTGCTATTAATTCCATTTTCTCAAGCGCCTTTACTCTGCTCTGTGCCTGTCTAGCTTTTGTTGCTTTGGCTTTAAATCTATTAATAAAACTCTGCATATGAGCAACTTCTTTTTGCTGCTTAATAAAGTTACTTTCAACCTCTGCCATACGCTCAGCTCGAATAATCTCAAATTGAGAGTAGTTACCCGTATATAGCTCAATAGACTGTCTGTGAAGGTGAGCTATAGAGCTAACACAATCATCTAGAAACTCTCTATCATGCGAAATTAAAAGCAAAGCACCTGGAAATGATTTTATCCAATCAGAAAGCCATAAAATAGCATCTAAGTCTAAGTGATTAGTTGGTTCATCAAGCAACATAAGATCGGAAGGTTGCATTAAAGTTTTAGCCAAATTTAATCTCACCCTCCAGCCGCCTGAGAAATCTTTAAGTGATTTGCCAAAATCCTCTTGCTTAAAACCTAACCCACTCATAAGCTTTTCAGCCTTTGATTGAGCTGTATAGCCTCCTAAAGAAGAGTAATTTTCATATAGATCGCCAAGGAGCTCAAATTTCTCATCATTCTCTGCTTTGGATATTTCTTCTTGTATCTCGAGTAACCTAAAATCTCCTGAGAGAACGTAATCAAGAGCCACTTCGTCTGAAGATGGAACTTCCTGGGCTAGGTATGAAATCCTTAGAGAGCTAGGAAAATTGATACAACTTTGATCTATTTCAAGCTCACCTTTAATAATTTTAAAAAGGCTAGTCTTTCCTGTGCCGTTAGCACCGACAAGACCAACTTTTTGATGATGATGAATCATAAATGAAACATCATCAAAGAGTGTCTTCCCGCCGAGAACTAGTTCTAAATTATTAAAAGAAAGCATTATATGGGTTTAAAAAAAAGCTAGTGTATCAAATGAACAATCTAAAGCAATTAATGGTTTGATAATTAAGCATTTAAACCAGCGCTATGCCCTGAAGCCCATGCCCATTGAAAGTTAAATCCCCCAAGATGACCTGTTACATCTAAAACCTCACCTATAAAATATAATCCAGGTTGGTTTAATACTTCCATTGTCTTTGAGCTTATTTGATGAACGTCAACACCTCCAAGAGTAACTTCTGCTGTCCGATATCCCTCAGTAGATGAAGGTTTTAATAACCAATTATTTAAATTATTAGCAATTAAAGTAATTTCTGCTTTAGACCATTCTGCCAATGGTTTCTCTGAAAGGTTGTCCCACAGTAAAGACTCTAATTCAGCAACAAGTGCTTTGGACATAAGGGTGTTGAGAAAGGATCTTAATAAAAGCTTTGGGCTCTCTTGCTTTGCTTCGGTAATTAGTGAGTAAGCATCATGGCTTGGTAATAAATTTATAGCTATATCATCTCCCTCTTTCCAGTAGCTAGAAATTTGTAACACCGCTGGCCCACTTAATCCTCTGTGAGTAAAAAGGATATCTTCTTCAAAAGTTTGACCATTACAAGAGATTCTTATTCCATGAGATATGCCTGAAAGCTTTTCACATACCTCACTCATATAATCAGTGAATATAAAAGGAACTAAACCAGCTCTCAAGGATGTAACAGATAGGTTAAATTGCTTTGCAAGATCATAACCGAAGCCGCTTCCGCCAAGTGTTGGTATTGATAGAGCTCCGGTAGCTACTATTAAAGATGATGAGATATATTTTGTAATGATTTTATCTTCAGACTTATCGTTAATAGTAGAAACTGAATAATTACTTTCTACTTTATTAAAATGAACTTTTGTAGCATTGGTATTTTTAATAATATCAACGTTATGCAAGTCACATTCGTTTAACAATAGTTGGACAATGTCTTTAGCAGATTTAACGCAAAATAGCTGATTGCGCTTTTTAGTATCATGTTCAATACCGTATGAGTCGACTAAATCAATAAAATCTTGAGGAGAGTAACTACTTAGTGCTGATTTACAGAAATGTTCATTTTTAGAAATAAAATTATCAGGATTAACAAAATGATTAGTGAAATTGCACTTTCCTCCACCTGACATAAGAATTTTCTTACCAGCTTTATTAGATTTCTCTATAACAAGAACTCTCTTATTTTTTTTAGCTGCTGTGATTGCTGAAAAGAGGCCGGCTGCTCCTGCGCCTAGAACTATGACATCGTATGTATTAACCGACTGAGACATATGAATTATTTTATAGAAAAATACTAGCCTTTTCTATTTTTACTTCTTGCTCTATGGTTAAATCCCGCCTTAGGATTAAAATTTTTCTTTTTCTTCTTTTCTCCAGAAGGTACAACCTCAACTGGCTCAAAGCCTGCCACTTCAACTCTAGGTAGAGTTTGATTTAGTAACTTTTCAATATCCTTAAGTAAACGAAATTCATCAGAGCTAACAAGGGTAATCGCCTTCCCTTCATCTCCACCCCTACCAGTTCTACCAATTCTATGAATATAATCCTTTGCAACAGTAGGAACGTCAAAGTTGATTACTTGTGACATTTTCTTGATATCAATTCCACGGGCGGCTACATCTGTTGCTACAAGTATTTTAGTTTTATTATTTTTAAATGCTTCAAGAGCCTTCATTCTATTATTTTGTGTTTTATTTCCATGAATAGCTTGTGCTTTAATGCCGACCTTATCTAATTGTTTCTGAAGCCTATCTGCGCCATGTTTTGTTCTGGTAAAGACCAATGCTTGTGACCACCCTTCTGTTTCAATAAGTTCAATTAAGAGTTCTGCTTTTCTTGATTTATCTACTGGATGAACATAATGCTCAATATTAGCTCCTGTTTCTCCATCTGAAGTAACTGATATCTCTATAGCACGCTCTGATAGTTCTTTAGCTAATGCCCTAAAAGAATTAGAAAAGGTAGCTGTAAACATTAAATTCTGTCTTCTTTCAGGAAGAAGACCAACTATTTTTTTAATATCATGAATAAAGCCCATGTCTAGCATCTGGTCAGCTTCGTCAAGAACTAAAATTTCAATATTTTTAAAATTGACTGATTTCTGGTTATATAGGTCTAACAATCTTCCAGGAGTAGCAACCAATACGTCGACTCCTTTTCGTAATTTTAATTGTTGATTATGAATTCTAGCCCCGCCATAAACAGCAGTAGATCTAGTTCCTAAGTATTTACTGTAAGTATTAACATTTTCGTTAACCTGCGCTGCCAATTCTCTTGTTGGAGTTATTATTAGAGCTCTTAGTTGATGGCCTTTAAAAGCATTTTTTGGATCTGAAAGTTTGTGCAATATTGGAAGAACAAATGCAGCTGTTTTACCAGTACCAGTCTGAGCAGCAGCCATTACATCACTGTTATTAAGAATTGCAGGTATTACCTCAGCTTGGATTGGGGTAGGTTTATCGTATTTTTGATCTTTTAATGATCTAACAATTGGGTCTGATAATTTTAGATCATCAAAATTCATTTATAGCCTTTGCTTGTTTAATGCCGGAAGCGTACAGACAAGTCGTGTAATGGTCAATGATTTAAAATAATCAATATTAATCACAAGGAATAGGGTTTTTAGAGGAGATAGGTAACTTTATAACTACAAAATCATATTAATACTTCTATCTATAACCCAATAGAAACCTACACCACCCAGAAGATAAGAAACAATCAAAGGATAATTGATCTGAAGTGAACTTCTTTTAATTGCATAAATACAAAGTAGAAATATTAGTATTACTAGAATCTGACCAATTTCTATTCCTATATTAAAAAATAGCAATGAATAAAAAAGATTGCTATCACTTAATCCTATTTCAGTAAGTGCAGATGCGAATCCAAAGCCATGAAGTAATCCAAAGCCAAAGGCAATAAACCAAGGAGTAGTTTTATATAATTTATTTTGACTAACTTCTAAAGCTAGATAAACAATCGTAACAGCAATTAAAATTTCAATCGTTGATTGGGGTATGTAGACAATGCCAGTGACAGAAAGAGCTAACGTGATACTGTGGGCCAATGTAAATGCAGTGATTGTTTTAATAACGTTAAACAAGCCACTAACAATAAGAAGAAGGCCAAGTAAAAATAGGATATGGTCTAAGCCTGAGAATAGGTGAGCCAAACCTAGGTTAAAATAACCACTTCCATAAATAGTAATTTTCTCAGGCACGAGTAACTTTGAATTTCTTAAGTTAATAAGACCTTCAAAGACTTGCCCGTCAAGGTAGTTAATTGTTACCAAAGCATCAGTTAAAACACTCAGGTCCGTAATTTCTAGATAATCTCCCTTAAGAGAAGATTCACAATCTAACTTAATATTTTCAACAACATACTTGCCTTGATAAAAAAGAGATTCATTGACCCTTGAGCAAGTTAATGGAAATACCACCTCTCCTCTTTGACCAATATTCTTTTTTGGGTACATCCACTGTGCATTATATTCAAACGAAAGTTCATCGATTTCATTGATAACAAGATGAGCAGGATTAAATTCATGAGCTGAGAGATATGATGGAAAGAGAATACTAGTAATTAGTACAAGAGTGGCTACCCTATTCATCAAATTTTAAGTTTGGATTTATTATTACCTTATATTCAGACTTAATTTGATCTATATAGTTACTAACCGCTGCTTCTTTATTAAATGAGGTTAAGTCGACCTCAACCTGATTAAGAACTTGCGTAATTTCAGGGTAGTAACCAGGCTTTGAATCTACTATAAAAATAATATGATGTCCAAATGATGATTTATAAGGTCCGACCCATTTATTTAACTCAATTTTATTAAAGTTTAAAGTAAACTGCCTACCAAAATTTCCAGATATTTCATCAAGGCTATTATCACTAAAACTCTTACCTAAAAAAAAGGGATCAGCATTAATAGTCTCATTGCTATCTATTATCTTGTTAAAGGCATTATTTGACCTTTCTTCAGAGTTATTCTCTGCTGAAAAGAAATAATGCTTAAAGGTAAATGTTGGTTGGATATAATAGTTTTTTTTATTGGTTATAAAAAAATCCATAAGATCCTTATTCGAAGGTTTGCTAACCAGAGATTCTTGTTTTAGAAAAGTTATTTTTTGAGCGAGTCTTCTCTTGATAATACGATCTTCTCTATCCAGTCCTAAAATAAGAGCTTCTCTGTATAAAATTTCCTCTTCGATTAAATTAGTAATAATCCTGCTAATCTCATCATCAGTTGGATTTCGTCCAACTTGAGATTTCCATGCGCTAATAAGACTTGTAATTTCTTGATCTGAGATAAAAATATCTTTCGTATTTTCATCTGAATTAAACCCTATATCAATAAGATATATAGATAAGCCAATTATAAAAAATACAACTATTTTAGATTTCAATTTAAAACTACCTTAGGATTTGATGTGTCTATCTATCACCTAAAGACATACTTCCGCCTAGAGGAGTAACTTTATAGTTACTTGGGGCTGGGACATACCATATAGGCGATGACCATGCTCTCTCTTGAAGAGTTTCATGAAGGTCTTCTCTTGGTGCATAGCCTGCTCTAACAGCATCCCATGTAGACCATCTACATGTTGGATTCTCAAGAACTCTTACGTAATAAAATGATTTTATAGCTGGATCAAAATCTGGATCATTCCAAACTGTTTTAAGCTCTGATGCACCAACACCTTGTGTTATAGAGCAGTCAGCAATACTAACTTTTGCTCCATTATCAGGACATCTATTGGTAAGAGGATCAACACTCATGCCGTCTGAGCATGCCACATCGTAAACTTTTTCATTAGGCGTGCCACTATCAATATCGACCCATCCTTTAATAATTTGAACTCTTTGAAGAGCTGCACCATTTTTATCCTTTTGAGCCCATACGAGAAAATCTGGAGCTTGATTGTCATCATTCAACAAGTCAGCGCCCATGGTCACACCTTTTTTATAAGCTTCGCTTACCAAAGTATCTGAAGACAGATCTATCGAAGCTAAATCATAGCCAGCAAAAAATCTAACAGCTATTCTTGTTCCAGTAGTTGCAAAAGTTTCTTTTCTTTTAAAAGCTTCAAAAATTGCATCTCTTGTATTTTCTTCAGCCCAGGCTACTGCTAGACCAGAAGCTCCCCACTGGGTAAAACCTGTGTTGGCAAATGTACCCTGATTCATATCGATGGTCGAAATTGGCTGATTAAATTCTGCTGAGTATCTTTTTAGATCTTCAATTTCTTGTCCAGATAAAGGAATGGTGCCTCTGTTTGCAGCCGCTCCATCAAGAAGACCAACTTTTGACCAATAATTAGCTTCATCATAAGAGCCTGCCCCTGTATGAGTATCACTTGAACCAATTAAACCAAATTTATAGGGGTTTCCTTGACCACTAAAGTCAAGCGTTAATCCATTAAGATAAGCCTCCCTTACATAACCGCCTGAGGGTCTGCTATAGGTTGGAGGTCTACTACCTACTCTTTTATCCATAATTTCAAAATCAGCCCATTCGTCATCAGGCGAAAGAAGTGGATGAGTATCTGAAGTTCCTTTGACTTGCGTAATTTCAACAACAGGTTCGTTTCTCATTCTTTTTTCAGCATAAGCTCTATTAATTGCTCCGCCTTTAAATGTTTCCATTTCAAACATCTGACCGTTAGAGCCATTACTATTGTGTGGCATAGAAATTGTATCAACTCCTTTTTCTCTTAAGCCGTCCTGCCAAGTCCACAAGTCCTCTGGATTTAATGAGTCAATTCTTGTCCAAGGTCTGATTGGAGCTGTTGAGGAATTAAATAAGACGTTTCTATGAAGGTTGCCCCCTTCTGTATCAGTTGATGTGGTGAATTCGTAACCAATAAAAGCTGTAAAATTACCAGGATCATTATGTTCATTAGCAGATCTAGCAATGTCTTCCCAAGCTGATTTATGAACATCGTAATCAAAGGATGCCAAAGCTAATTGAATATTTTTAGTAAAATAAGCTTTCAAGGTATTGATGTGCCACCAAGGGTAAGGATTGATAATAGTCTGCGATAAAACTGAACTAAAAATATTGGCTCTCTCTGCTGTTGATGAAGCTGTAAGATTTTCTGCTCTGTTAAGGTTGTGAAAAGGTTTTGCAAAATCCTGTTTAGAGATATCTGTTGATGTGTCAGCATATGCTTGGATCATGCCCATGTAAAAACCATGGTCTGTAACAGAGTAAAAATCTAGAGGCTCCTGAAGCTTCATTTCATAGCCTAGGGGATGAGATATACCTTCTCCTTTAGC
>CAJXAZ010000034.1 GCA_913050015.1 uncultured Gammaproteobacteria bacterium | reverse complement strand
TGGAGCGGGTAGAGAGGATCGAACTCTCATCAAAAGGTTGGAAACCTCTTATAATAGCCATTATACGATACCCGCGCTGAAAAGATTATAAATAAAAAGGAGGTTAATTGCTTCCTTTTTTTATATATATCTTTAGTAATTTAGATTAATTGGTAGGATTTATAAGACTTTGAATCTATGCAAGAAGAATTGCTATTGAATTCATCTTGAATTTCTATTGAGTCCTTCGACTTGATCCAGTTATTTGATAGCTGATCTTTAAAATTTATCCCATAGAAGGAATTAATCCATAAAAAGTCGTTATCAGAATCTTTATTTTTTATATAAGATAATGTGTATGGAATATCTAAAGCATTAATTTGATTTAGAAATCTTTCAATGGATATCTTAAAAGTTCCAAAATTATATCCCTCGTTATACTTACATCTAAGCATTTCAATAAAAACATAATCTGAGATCGGTTTTATTTTTTTAGCAACTATATCAAAACCTTTCATCTGATAAATAGAGAATGAACAAGATGCAATATCACTAAAACCCTTTGCTGCTAGGTCCTCAACAAAACTTGAGACTGCTTGAGGGTTGTTATCAGAAATAACGCTAATAATAAATTTTTTAATAACATCAACCTTATCTGGAAAAAGAACTGAGACCTTAAGTCCGTTATCTTTTTTCTTATAGCCGTCAACAAAGGATGAGAAAAAGGACTCTAAATTAATTAATGAGTACTCTGAATTAATAGAACAATCAAAAAAATCTTGGCTATAAGTAAATTCAGGCTGTATAAGTGCACTTAGCGAGCTATTAGTTTCTGTCGACGAATCTCCACATGAGGTAATAATAAAGAAGGAAATTAATATATAAATATTTTTAAACATTATTATGAATGTAACTCTGATGTTATTATTGTACAGTGAAATCATACTACCGCCCTGCTCTTTTCCTTCTACTAATATCTATAAGTAATGCTGTTTACTCCGATCCCTTCAAGATAGCCTTTGGATCTTGTCTTGATCAAGATTTACCTCAGCCTATTTGGTCGACTATACAAAAGGATGAAGTTAATGCATTTATATTTCTTGGTGATAATGTTTATGGAGATGACAACTCATCTGGTGAATTAAATATATTACAGAAAGCTTATTCAAAGCAGAAGTTAAAACTTCCATCATGGTTAAGTGAGAAAGACATTTATTCTATTTGGGATGATCATGACTATGGTGAAAATGATGGAGGAAATTCCTATAAAGGTAAAAAAGAATCTCAGGAACTTTTTTTAAATTTTTGGGGAATACCAAATGGTGATCAAAGGCATACTCAAGAGGGAGTTTATTTTGATCATGAGTTTATGGCTGATGGTGTAAGAGTCCACCTAATAGGCTTAGATACTAGATACTTTAGATCTGAATTAGATGGAGGGTTTCGTTCATATAAAGTTAATGATAATGATCAAGCAACAATACTGGGAACTAACCAATGGTCTTGGCTAAATAAAACAATAAAGAAAGATGCAGATCTAATCATTTTAATGACCTCAATACAGTTACTTGCAACGAATCATGCTTATGAAAAATGGTCATTATTTCCGAGTGAACGAAAGAAAATGCTTAAGTTAATTGATGGCTTAGATACAACAACTATAATCTTGTCTGGAGATAGGCACAGGGCTGGCATATATAAATATAACAATATTTATGAGATTACAGCTTCAGCATTAAATAAACCAAGTTCAAGAAAATCTTCGAAGGAAACTGATCCTCTTTTATTGCATGAGATGTATGTAAAAGAAAATTACGGACTAATGTTGATAGATGGCGGAAGTAGAAAAGTGAAATTTAGCCTCAAAGATATTGAGGGAAATATCATAAATACAAAAACTATTGAGATAAAGTAAAAGAAATATACGCAGTCAATATGTTGCTGAGACTTGTAAATATTTTAAATAGTGACAATATAATTTATACATGAACACGCTAGGCATAATATTCCCCGATCAACTTTACATAGATAATCCTGTCTTAAATTCAATTAATGACGATGATTTTGTTTTGCTTTACGAGCCTATGGATACATTTTATGAGATTGCCCATCACAAGCATAAGTTAATTTTTTTAATTAGCTCTATTCGCCATTTCAAAGAAAAAATTACTCATAAAAATATCCTGCATAGAAAAATTACAGATGAGCTATCGGAAAATCTAGAAAAGTATCTCTACTCTACTTATAGAGAAACTCCCTTTTCAAAATTGGTTGTATCAAAACCATCTGACTTTAAGACTCTTAAAGACCTGATGTACTTTTGTCAGTCAAATGATATTGAGCTAGAAGTTCTTGAAGATAAAAAATTCATAACTTCAAGTAAAGATTTTATAAACTGGTCATCAGATAAAAAATCCCTTGTACAAGAGTATTATTATAGATATCTAAGAAAGAAATTTGATGTGCTTATGATGCCAGATGGAAAACCTACTGGTAATAAATGGAATCTTGATAAAGAAAATAGGAAAGGAATTTCTAAACTTAATATAGAGATTCCAAAGCGTGGTAATTCTTTAAGTGACCCGATAACCATAGAGGTCATGATAGAGGTTGAGAAGATATTTACTTCCTCCTTCGGCTCTATAGATAATTTTAAATGGGCAGTCACACACGAAGATGCGTGGGAGATTTATCAAGACTTTATCTCAAATATATTACCTAATTTTGGAACCTTTCAGGATGCTATAAATAAAGATAATACATTTATGTTTCATTCATTAATCTCGCCATACCTAAATGCAGGTCTATTAGACCCCCTGGAGTGCGTCAGAGAGGCAGAAAATGCATATAACGAATCAAATGGAGCAATACCATTGAACTCTATTGAGGGTTTTGTGAGACAGCTGCTTGGCTGGAGAGAGTTTATAATGGGTGTATATTGGGACAATATGCCTAAATATAAAGATTTAAATTTTTGGGCACATGACAGAAGGCTTGCTGATAGCTGGTACTCCGGTGAAACTGGTATACCTCCTCTTGATGACGCAATAAAAGAATCTATTGAATTTGGATATAGCCACCATATTAATAGATTGATGGTAATTTCTAATTTAATGAATTTATCTAATATAGACCCAAATCATATATATAAATGGTTTATGGAGATGTATGTCGACTCCTCTGATTGGGTCATGGTTCCAAATGTTTATGGAATGGGAACTTATGCTGATGGTGGTATTTTTTCAACAAAACCATACATATGTGGATCTAGCTACATTCTTAGAATGTCAAACTATAAAAAAGGTGAATGGTGTGACGTTGTTGATGGTCTTTACTGGAGATTTATCGAAAAGAATGTTGATTTCTTTAAATCAAATCATCGTCTTTCTCTAATGCCTAAGGCTTTGGAAAAAATTGGTCTTGAAAGGAAAGAGTTGATATTTGGTAAAGCGGAAGAGTTTATAAAAATTCATACCTGCTAGGGCTTTATATCCTCAACATCTGCCAGAAGAATTTTAGCAGCAGCTGGAGTCATTTCAGCATTTGAGTGAGCTACATCTTTTATTAAATGAAAATTCCATCTAAATGGGATTCTGTTCTCCTCACCCGAAAGGACTAGGCTACTAAAATAATTATTAGCTCTTTCAAGCCTATTATTTCCCTGCCTCATGGCACCCTTTGAGGTATTAAGACTTTGGAGTCCTATATCAGAACTGCCAATCAACAAGTTAGTCTTGCTAGACATGAACCAACGAACTCTTTCACTAGATATATTGATCGGAGCATCTTGAATACCATAAGGAAATTTACTACCGTTCAAAAATGTATACCAACCGGCATTTGCAATAACAGCATTTGAGATTCTATAGTCATCGCCTAGCAGCATATACCTATGCGTAAATTGAGCGCCAGCAGAATGACCATACATCTTGTATGTATTATTACTTAGCAAGAATTTATTTTTAAAAAAGTTAAAAAAGAGGGAGATTGAGTTATTCAGATAATCATCAGAATTCTTATTTATCTTTCCAGAAGAGCTTGCAGATTGAAGCAAGGCAAAATATCTATAGCTTTCTTTAGTAAATAAGGGTGCTACAACAACAACATTTTTATTCTTAACAAAAGGAATCCATTTTTCTAGATAGCCCATAGCATTTCTAGAATTTCCATGGATAACAAAAAGGACTTTAGTATCTTGATTAATTTCTTGAGGCGAAAGATAAAATAATTCAACATCAGGCTTATCCCAAAATGCAAATGTAGTTTGCTTTATCTCTGTTGAGTAGGCATATTTTGAAAATATAATCAAAAAAATGAATGTAAAAAACCGTACTTTTTTCATTTTATTATTCTATCAATGAAAAGTATTTATTAGGGTAAAATGCTTGAATTAAAGATAATATTATTTAACAAATGAATACTAGATCTCAGCTTATTCGTAAAATACACGAATCAAAATATAAAATTACCTTTGTGTCTAGCGGAGGTGGAACTAATGCCATATCGTCACTTTTAAAGGTTCCAGGTGCAAGTAATACAATCTTAGAGTCATATATACCTTATTCAAAAAAGTCTATGGATCTTTTTCTTAACAAAAAACCAGATCACTATTGTTCACTTGATACATGCTTAAGCATGGCAGCAAATGCTTACAAAAAATCTATGGATATAGATAAAGACTGTAATAAAAAGTATCTTATTGGTGTAGCAGTTACTGCTAGTTTAGCTACAACTTATACTAAAATTGGAGATCATAAATTCTATATAACCATACAAACAGAATCGTTCACCAAGTCTTTAGAATGTATTCTTAACAAAGGCTCTAGATCAAGAGAAGAAGAGGAAGAGTTGATAACAGAATATGTGTTATGTCTTCTATCTGAGTGCTGTGGTCTAAAAAAAGAAATGCCAGAACATGCAGAGAAAATAGAAATTACTACAATAAAGGCAGAGAAGTCATGGAAAAAGCTACTAAATAACGAAGTAAATTTCATATCAAATAACAGAGGAACTCCTGAGCTAATATTTCCAGGATCATTTAATCCACTTCATGATGGCCATATTAAAATGAGAGAACTTGCTGAGAAAAAAACTGGTATGAGAGCTACATTTGAAATATGCGCTAGAAATGCTGATAAGCCCCCTCTTACATTTCATGAAATTAAAAGAACTTTGGATCAATTTACTGATAATGATAGCTGGGTTATGACATCTGCTGGAAGGTTTAGTGAAAAAGCAGAGATGTTTCCAAATAGTGTATTTATTATTGGTGCTGATACTCTTGTTAGAGTTTTTGATGAAAAATTCTATACAAACAAAAAAGACATGCTTGACCACATTCAGAGATTTAATGATCACAATATCAATTTCTTGGTTTTTGGAAGAAAGGTTAATAATAGATTTGTCTCACTCAGAGATATAGTAATCCCGGAAACAATTAGAAATAGATGTACTGGGTTTGAGGAAGCAAGCTTCAGAGATGACATATCCTCAACTGAATTGAGGTTAGAGGTATAAGTTCTTAGTTATGAGGTGGAAGCTTTGCTTCTACGAACCATTCGTGAACCTGTTTAGCAGGATTAAACTTTTTAAGTCTCATCTTTTTATTTTCTATAGTGAACTTTCTAGTTTTAACAGCTGTGTAGTGATAAGTATGACTATCTCTAGTCTCACCTTCAGGAATTAAATATACTTTTGTTTGTTTTTTATCTGCCATAGTGGGAGGAATTATACACAAAAAATTCGAAATGAGAATAAGATAAAAATACTTTTTCCTTTGAGTCTATTGTATTGATAATCCTAAGAATTATTTCTGATTAATAGCTCTTCTTTTATCTCTGTAGCCCTTTTTTCATCTATGTCGTAATCCCACATTACATAAATGGCTAATGAGGTTCCTGTTATTGGAATAAAGGTATAGAAGAACCTAAGTCCTGTTAAAGCCCCCTCAGGCTGAGTGACTGCATCTGGAGCAAAACCTACATACCACATTATAATTCCTGCAAATAAACCAGCTAGAGCTGTTCCAAGTTTAACCATCCACCAATAGATAGCTCCAAAAGCACCCTCTCTTCTAGGTAATCCATTTTTTAGCTCCTCATAATCGCAAACATCTGCTGTCATGCTCATCATTATGGTAAATAAGCCCCCTATTCCAAATGAGAAAAAAGGCAAGGCATATAGAAACATATAAGGCTTGCCTGGTATAAATAAGAACCAGAACAAAATGTAACCAATAATTGATATAGATTGAGAAAGAATAAAGGTATATTTTTTTCCATATCTTTGAGCCATTTTTGAAACTAAAGGGATGACTAAAATAGTAGTTATAAGAGCTCCTATGCTCCCATGAAGTGTTGGCCATATTCCAGCAGCTGCCGCATCGCCTGAAAACAGATAATGGACAATTATAAAAAATGAAAAGGCAGCAATAGTTTGAAATGAATTAAATATTAAAAATGTTGCCATGCATAACTTTCTGAACGGTTCATTTTTATAAGCATCCTTGAACAAGCTAAATATATTTGTAAAACTTGAACCTAAAGTCTTTCTTGTTAGAGGAGCTAGGTTTTTATCATCTAATGTTGATTTACTTTTAATAAATAAGGCAGGCGTTATTGCAAACAAAGTACAAGCTATACCTATATAGATTGAAAGCTCTCTGGTGCCTGAGGCTGGATCACTAAAAATATTAGGATCATAAATTATCACCCAAATCCAAGGCGCTATGATCCATGCAAACTGTCCAATAAATTGAGAAACAGCCATAATTTTTGTTCGCTCATGAAAGTCATCGCTCATCTCATAACCCATTGCTACAAAAGGAATACTAAAAATTGTTAGTCCTAAATAAAAAATAAGCGAAAAAAATAAAAAATACCAAAAATTGAAAACTATTCCATTTTCTATATATAGCTGCCACATAGTAATGAAAGATATCCCCATGATAATGGCGCCTAAAAATACATACTGCCTTCTCTTACCCCATTTAGATTTAGTGTTGTCAGAAATAAACCCCATGACTGGGTCAGTAATTGCATCAAAAAATCTTGGAATAAAAGCAATAACTCCATAGAGTAAGGGGCTAAAGCCAAGATTCTGTATTAAAACAACAATAAAAATTCCCAATGCGGCTGGAAACATCTGATTACCAAGCATACCTATTCCAAATGCAATTTTTTGAGACATTGCGATTTTATTAGTTTTTGAATGGTTAGATGTATTCATATTTATTAGTATTAAAAGTTACTTATTATTTTCTAGAATGAAATTATTATAATTATGTTTTACCACATCAAATGAGAGTTTCTTATTTCTATCAATATCTACTATCCCCCAATACTCTTCATTTGCAGTCCCGTCATAGGGAACTCCGCTACTATTTGGAGCCCAGCCTCCTGGATCTTGAGAAGATGGATTGCCTGCCTTCCACCAACTATCATTAAACGCAAAAAGTAATACACCTAGATTTTGACCAGCGTTTAATAAAATCTTTTCAAGTATTGCTTCGTTAGCCGCGGCTTGAGCTTTCTGGTTGTCGCCCTTTTTAAATCCATTTTTATCAATAGTCATATAGCTATCTGCACCTACTTCAGAAAAATACATTGGCTTAGAACTAACTTCATACCATTCTTTTAAAAATGTCTCAGGCTCATCCCATCTATAAACATTAAACCCCCATATATCTATATTCGAACTCATTTCTAAAGCAACTTGATCGGGTATTTCACCGTGTGAGGTAGAGACTGGATGGTTCAAATCATTTTCATGAATAGAATTAGCAGCAGCATTCATTTCTTTGTACCAAACTGTAATGTCACCATCAAACCATTCGGGGTGATAGTTATACTCATTTCCAAGCTCCCAAATAAGAATGGCAGGATGGTTTTTATATTTATTTATATAATTAATAAAGGTACCTGACTTGATGTCATAGAATCCTTTTTGATCATAACCAAAACTGGTAATTAATTTTATTCCCGCTTTGTTGATTGCGTCCAAGACCTCTAAGTTGTCTATTGGCTTGTAGACTCTAATTGTATTGATGCCTGCCTCAATCATCAGCTCTAAGTCCTTCTCAAGATATTCAAAGCTTCTTTGCGTACCTTTCTTGCCTTTAGATACCGGGTGATAGCAAATACCTTTCATATAAAATGGCTTAGTATTAACTTCTATTCTATTACCTACAACACTCACAACATTAAGCTCAGAGTAAGCAGGAAATATAATACAAACAGCTGCAATCAGAAGAGCTTTATGATTTGCTGAGCTTTTATAATTCATTTTTTAAAACACATACCTCTATTCTGCTAATCTTATTTTCTCGCTTGAATATACTTGTGCTTAATTCTCGGCTAAGCACACACCCATCCAGCTCTTCAG
>CAJXAZ010000033.1 GCA_913050015.1 uncultured Gammaproteobacteria bacterium | reverse complement strand
AGCTATTATGAGCTAGGTGTTCAATAAGCTGAGTTTTAAATTGTTCCAAGATTTCAGGCTCAATTAAGTGCCTCATATTAGAAATTACTACTAATTTACTTTTTGGGATAAGTTTATGCATCCTATAAGAGTTTTTAACATTGATCACCGGATCATCTTCTCCATGGATAATAAGCGTAGGAGCTTTTATTGATTTAATTCTTTGTATTCTATCTTTTGATGACAGTATCGCTAGGAGCTGTCTTGCATAACCAAAACCGTCACGTTTCTCTTTTGCTCGATTGAAGTTAGCAATAACCTCATCACGAAATTCTGGAGTGCTTAAGTCGCGTCCAGCCATACCAATAAGTGATACCCATTTAACCTCTCTTTGATATACATCTTCCATAGAAGGGTTTTGCATTTTTGATCGATCCATCATGACTCGTTGAACTTCTTTAGAGGGACCATTAAAAGGTCCAGGTACAGAAGCGGTAGATGCAATCAATGTAAATGACTTAATTCTTTCAGGATATAAAGAGCAAATAATTTGGCCAATCATACCTCCCATTGAGGTTCCTAAGATATGCGCCTTATCTATACCCAATTTATTCATCACACTAATACCATCCTTGGACATATCATCAAGGTTGTATTCAGATTTGATAGGTAAACGAAAGTAATAACGAAGGTAATCTAAAACAAAAGCAGGCTTCCCAAAAAATCTTGTAGATAAACCAGCGTCTCTATTATCGTAAGTGATAGGCCTATAATTATTTTCGATTAAGAAATCAATTAAATGAGCAGGCCAATGTACAAGTTGAGCACCAAGGCCATGAACTAAAAGAATTGGTTCAGCGCCTTGAGGGCCATAATCGCGATAGGCAATCTTAACTCCATTTTCTTCTGCATAATTTTCTTGATAATTCATAGCTATAGTCTTACATATTTTTCATATGCAACGCATATGTTTTTGATATACATTAAGTATAAATATTAAATAAATTATGAATACTAATATAGTCAGCAATAAAACCCGGGCAGCTTATGGGATAGGCGATTACGCAATTTGTCTTTATTGGAGCGGAGTAGGACTTTACCTACTATATTTTTATACAGATGTTGTTGGCATTACGCCCTTAATGGCTGGTTGGATTTATGCTTTAGGAATAGCATGGGATGCTGTAACTGATCCTTTTATGGGCTATATGGCTGAGCGAACTAGAACTAAGATGGGAAGCTATCGTCCTTATATATTTTATGGCTCTATTCCTTTGGCTTTATCTTTTGTACTTTTATTTTGGGTGCCGCCATTTGAAGGGTCATACTTATTCTTATTTTTATTAGCTGTAAATTTAGTTCATAGAACTTGTTTTACTGTTGTTAGTGTCCCTTATTCATCTCTTACTGCGCGCATAACAGATGATAGTGATGAGAGAACTAAACTAACTACAGCTAGAATGCTTGCCGCTTCCTTTGGAACCTTAACTATTTCAGCCTTAGGCTTCCCAATTGTCTTATGGTTTGGCGGCGGAGTTGAATCACTTGGATTTATATTTCTTGGAATAATAGCGGGCTCAATAGCAGTACTAATTTTAAGCATTACTGTATTTTTTGTTAAAGAAAGAAGTTTTGAATTTTCAGCAGCTGAGCTACCCAGCTTTACTAAGGTCTCTAAATCAGTTGCTAATAATTATCCTTTTTGGATAGTGTTTAGTTCGATTCTAATTTTAATCTCTACTTCACTTATGTTTAATAATAATTTAATTTATTTTGTTAAATACTCTTTAGATCTTCATGCTTACCAGGGTTTGATTTTAGGCGTTAGCAGTGCAAGCTCGTTCTTATCTATTCCTTTTTGGGCATATGCAGCTTTAAAGATTGGTAAGAAGAAATCATGGATGATATCTATGAGTTTCTTACTTGTAGGTTTTCTAATTTTCTACCTTTACCCCATAACAAAATTAAATGAACTCTTATATATTTTAGCTTTTATCGGAATTGGCAACGGTGCAACGGGTGTTTTATTTTGGTCAATGCTACCCGATACAATTGAATACGGAGAATGGAAGTCAGGCATAAGAACAGAGTCCTCTTTGTATGGCTTTATGACTTTTGCTCAAAAAGGCGCTATAGCTATAGCTGCTCTTGTATTGGGTATAGCTCTTACAAAGATAGGCTTTCAACCAAATCAAGTTCAAACTGAAGAGACGTTAGCTGGATTAAAATTTTTAATGTCATGGATACCCCTTGCTGGAGTTTGTTTAAGTTTTATATTGGTGTATTTCTACCCAATCGATAAAGCTTTCCATGAGAAATTAATACAAGAAATACAAGAGAAGAGACTTTTAAATGAATAAAATTAAATGGGGAATTATTGGATCTGGGAATATAGCCGACGCTTTTGCTCATTCAGTTAAATACTGTCAAGATTCAGATCTAGTAAGTGTTTTTGGAAGAAACGAAGAAGCAGTTAAACAATTCTCAGCCAAATTTACTGTTAAGTCATATACAAATCTTGATTCTTTTTTTACTTCAGACGAAATAGACGCAGTCTATATAGCAACTCCTCATAGCTCTCATTTTACTTATTCACTAGAGGCAATAAAAAATAACAAACATATACTTTGTGAAAAACCTTTGACGATGAACTATTTAGAAAGTATGACTTTGTTAAGTTTAGCAAAAGAAGCAAAAGTTTTTTTGATGGAGGCATATATGTATCGCACTCATCCCCAAACTTTTAATATCTTGCATCATTTAGATCTTTTCAAAAATACTCAAGAGAAGATTTTTATTGAAAGCTCTTTTGGATTCTCTGCAGAACTTCCTAAGGAGCATCGTTTAAGAAACCCTTTGTTAGGAGGAGGGGCAATTTTAGATGTTGGGTGCTACCCATTATCGATGGTTAAATTGATAGCTGGAAACCTTCAAGGAATGCCTTTTGCGGATCCTGAAAGCATAATTGCAACTGGCAGATTGGATGAAACTGGCGTTGATCTTCAATCAGAAGCGCATTTAGTTTTCTCAGATCAAATTGAAGCAAAAATTAGTTGTGCAATAGATGAGGAGTATTCAAATGATCTTAAAATTAAAAGTGGAAATCTAGAATTAGTTGTTGAACAGCCCTGGCATTGTGGGCAATTTCAAGATGGCAATTCATCTATTAAAATCTTAGACTCAGGAAACCTAATTAAAGAGGTCTCATATCTAGATACAGTAGGGCTATTTACAAGAGAAATTGATCATGCCTCTAAATGTATTCAAGAAGAGAAATTCGAATCAGCGCTTGTTTCACATGCAGATACTCAAAGTAATATGCTTTGGCTAGATAAGTGGAGACAAGAGATAAAAATTAAATGCCCATACGAATCCTTTGAAAACTCGCCCATACCAGCGTCTAGATTTTACTTAATGCAAAAACCTCAATTTCAACATACTGCAATTAAAGGAATAGAAAAAAATGCATCAAGGCTGGCCTTAGGTTGTGATAACCAGACCTCAAGCTTGCATGCCTTCACAATGTTTGACCATTTTTATGGGGCAGGGGGAAGAATCTTTGACACTGCTTATATTTATAATAATGGAAAGGGTGATAAGTATTTAGGTGATTGGATTAATTCAAGAAATCTAGAGAAAGATATAATTGTTATCGGCAAAGGTGCGCATACACCTCAATGTGAGCCTCAATTTATCAGACCACAAATTCTAGAATCTCTAGAACGTTTAAATATTGAAACATTAGATATTTTTTGCTTACATAGAGATAATCCAGACATACCTGTTTCTGAATTCATGGATGCATTAGATGAAGTTAAGAGCGAGGGATTGATAAATCTAATAGGTGCTTCAAATTGGGATTTAGAGCGCTTCTCAGAGGCACGAGACTACGCTCAATTAAATAACAAAGAACCTTTCACCGCTTTAAGTAATAATTTTAGTTTAGCTGAGATGGTTGACCCTGTATGGCCTGGATGTGTCGGTGTTAATAACCAATATATTAATTACCTAATAGAAAATCAGATTATGTTATTTCCTTGGTCAAGCCAAGCTAGAGGTTTCTTTATTGAGAAAAAAGAGATTACATCTAATGAGCATTTCTCAAATCCTTCTTTAGAAGAGGAGGTCAGAGTTTGGCATAATGAGAAAAACTTAAAAAGAAGAGCAAAATGTTTTGAAATAGCTAAGCAAAAAAATCTTCAACCTATTCAAGTTGCTCTTGCATACGTAGTACAAAAATCTTCTTTAATTTTTCCTTTAATCGGACCTAGAACTATTTTTGAGACCAATAGCTCAATTGAAGCCACTCAAATTAATTTAAGCGCTCAAGAGATGATAGATTTATCTATAGATTAATTGTTGTCTTCAGAATAATGTTCTCTGCTGAAGAGCCAACAAGAATGTCATAAGACCCTGGCCTTACTTCCCAAGTTTTTGTTTCTATATTCCATGAAGCAAAATTCCTTGGATTTAAATTAATTTGAACTGTAGATTTATCACTAGGATCAAGCGCTACTTTACTAAAACCTTGAAGAGTTTTATTAGGCTCAGAATCATCATCAGTTATAAAGCCAACATAACACTGCGGAGTCTCTAATCCGGCAACTTGACCGATATTTTGAAGTGAAAATTTACAAGATACATGTTTCTCAGCCCCAACTTCAACCTCTAAGTCAGTGTACTCAAATTCTGTATAAGAAAGACCATACCCAAAAGGAAAAAGGGTTTGGATATTTTTTTTGTCATACCATCTATAGCCCACTAAAAGTTTTTCATCATAATTCATCTGCAGGTCTTTGCCTGGATATGAGCTGAATGCAGGAGTATCTTCAATATTCTTAGGGAAAGAGGTTGGCAATCTTCCTGAAGGGTTAATTGTCCCAGTTACAATATCAACCAAAGCATTACCAAACTCTTGGCCTGCAAACCAAGTTTGAATAATTGCTTTCGCCTTATCAACCCAAGGCATTTTTACTGGTGACCCTGTATTTAGAACGACCAAAGTATTTGGATTAACCTTTAACACCTCTTCAATTAAGTAATTTTGATTAACAGGTAAATTAAAGTCACTTCTATCATTACCTTCTGTTTCCCAGTCAGAGTTCGTGCCAACAATTAAAATAACTTGATCTGCTGAACTCGCAAGACTTAATGCTTCGTCAAATAAGTTAACTTTATCAGGCGCCTGACATCCAATATAAATTGCTGGAAAATTCCCTTCAAATTTATATCTAATTTCTAACTTATAGGTTTCGCCTTTAACAAGATCAACTGCTGCTTTTTTTGATTCTGAACTAAAGGAAAAGAATGCCTCTCCAGGCGTGGTTTCTGTCCAATTATCAATAAGCTCCTCACCATCAATGAAAAGCCGCGCTTTACCAATACCAAATATTTCAAATTCATGTTGGCCAGAAATATCTGGCGTATATGCACATGAGAATCTTACAGAAATATCGGGTCTCTCTGATTTTGCAATGATATCTTTAGCAAAACCTTCAAATACCCAGAATTTATTGCCTACTAGATACTCTTGCATGACCAAATTTTCATCAAAGTTAGAACCTTCAAAATATTCAACCAAAAAGCCTTCTTTTTTATCCATAAATTTTTCATTTACTTTTGGAAGATATTTATAGGTATGACACCCTTTGGCATAGGAGATATTTGTTTGCTTTCCTAGCTTATTCTGAAATGCCTCTAATGGATGAGCTTGATAATGAGGTCTAAGACTGGCACTTCCTCCACCAATTATTTGAGCTTCCTTGGCATTGGGACCAATAATTGCAAGATTCCTAATATCAGATTTTAAGGGAAGCAGGTTATTATTTTTAAGTAATACCATTCCACCTGCAGCTGCTTTTTTAAGAAGCTCTCTATGCTCCTGTGTATCATGACTTTCCTCAGGTTTGATATTAGGATTTTCAAATCTATTCGTGAAGCTAGCAATATTTAAAATTCTCCTAACTTTGTCATTAATTAATTCCTCTTTAACTTTACCTTCACTTACAGCAGTAAATAACTGATCTCCCCAAACATGACCTGGTCCTGGCATTTCAAGATCTAATCCACCATTAGCGTTCTCTTCTGTTTCTAGTGCAGCACCCCAGTCACTAACTACATAGCCATCAAATCCCCACTCATCTTTTAAAATATTAATAAGCAGATCTTTATGAGAGCTACAGTAAATATTATTTAATTTGTTATATGCGCTCATCACTACTTTTGCATTACCTTCTTTAATGCCCATCTCAAAGGGCAGTAAATATATCTCCCTTAAAGTTCTTTCATCAATATTTGAACTAACTAGATGTCTTTCGTATTCAGTATCATTACCAATAAAATGCTTTAAACATGCGGCAACGTCTTGTGATTGAACTCCTTGAACATACTCAATAGCAATTTTTCCTGTGAGGAAGGGGTCTTCTGAAAAGCTTTCAAAATGCCTTCCACCAAGAGGATGTCTATGAATATTAATAGTAGGACCAAGAAGAACATCCACATCCTTAACCTTTGCCTCTTCTCCCAATGCCATTCCTAGCTGGTTTATTAAATCTATATCCCAGGTTGAGCCAATTGATATAGCGCATGGGAAACAAGCTGAGGATTTTCCTGATATAGCGTCACCCCTTACTCCATTTGGACCATCCGACATTTTGATGCTTGGGATACCAAGCCTATCAATTTTATTTGTGTACCATGAATTAAAACCACTCAGCAAAGAGATTTTTTCTTCTAAAGTTAGATCTTGAATAAGCTTATTTATATCTGGCATTTATCAATGTTAAGTCGTTTACTAAATATCTTCAATTATTCAATTTTATCAATAACTGTTAGCATATATAGAATGTTTAAATCCTTAATAATTTTATTTTTTGCAGTTTCACTTTTTTCTTCACCAGAAGATATGGTTGATAGAATTATTATTCCTAAAACTTTGATAACCCTAGATGCAGCTAATGTAAATTCTGATGCGGTTATGGTTAGAGGCTCTAGAATTCATGCAGTAGGCCAGAGTGATTCTTTAATAAAGCAATTCCCAAATGCTAATGTAGATTATTCATTTAAAGATGATGTAATCATTCCTGGATTTATCGAACATCATATTCATCCGTTATTAGCAGCTATTACCATGAATTCTGAAATAGTAGCCATTGATGACTGGGTTCTTCCAAGTAAAAGTAGCATTGGTGTCCGCGATAGAGATGGCTACATTAGACGAATTAAAGCTTTAGAGGATGGCTTTGAAGATAAAGAAACTCCTTTAGTCAGTTGGGGCTTCCATCATTATTTTCATGGCAAATTAACCAGAGATGATTTAGATAATATTTCCTCAGAAAGACCTATCTTAATTATTCACCGTTCATTTCATGAATTTATTATGAACTCTAAAGCACTTGAATTATTTGGTATTAAAAAAGAAGATTTAAAAAATCTAACTTTAGAAGAACAAAAATTAGCAAATATTGAGGAAGGCCACTTTTCTGAAAGAGGTCTTGTTGCGGTGATGCCAAAAATTATGAAGTATCTAGGTGCTCCACAAAGGCTCATTAGTGGATTAATAACAACTGAAAAATATATCCAAGAACAGGGTGTTACTTTAATTGCTAACCCTGGAGCTATGTATAACAAAGACATACAGAATGTTAAGAATTATGTTTTGGGAGATATAGATACGCCGTTTAAGTCATTATTTATTCCAAGTGCTCTATATATGCTTGAACAGTTTGATGTCACTGAACTTCTTCAGGAGACGGAAGATCTTCTTCAATGGGGTAGCGGTAAGGTTCAATATCTTCCTAATCAAATAAAACTATTTACCGATGGAGCTATGTATTCTCAAAATATGGTTTTAAGAGATGGATATATTGACGGTCACAAAGGGACATGGTTGATGGAAAAGAAAATCTTCGAAGATGTCTTTAAAATTTACTGGGATGCGGATTATCAAATTCATATTCATCAAAATGGAGACGCAGGCCTAGATAGAATTTTAGATATTGTAGAAAAAAATAATCTAAGAAACCCGCGAATAGATCACAGGACAACTATTGTCCATTTTGGTTACTCAGCTGTTGATCAAATAGATAGAATTAAACAATTAGGACTTATAGTTAGTGCAAATCCCTATTATGTCACCGCTTTATCTGATTTATATAGCAAAGTGGGTGTGGGTTATGAGAGATCACAGGAAATGGTTCGTTTAGGAGATGTTGCAAGAGCGAACATTCCTATATCTCTTCACTCAGATATGCCCATGGCACCTGCTTCACCTCTAACACTTATGCATGCCGCGGTAAATCGAGTTAATTATGCAGATGAGGTTGCTGGCCCAAATCAAAGAATTTCAGCTCTTACTGCATTAATGGGAGTAACGCTAAATGCTGCTTATACGATCAACCTTGAAGAGGATTATGGATCTATAAGTGTCGGTAAATATGCAAATTTTACTGTTTTATCAGATAATCCATTAGAAGTTAACCCATTAAAAATAAAGGATATTCAAGTAAAAGGTACTATTGTTGAGGGAAGAATTTTTTCTAAAAAATAGAAGCCATGCTTACAAAGCCTAAAAAGGTTAGTGTCGATATAGCAAAGAAAATAAATAAGCTAACTATAAAAAAAGCTATTGTATATTTGAGGACTAAAAGCAGGATACTTAAAAAAGGAATAGATACATCAACTATTTTGACATAGCTAATATTACTAATTTCTGCTGTATGCAAACTCGT
>CAJXAZ010000032.1 GCA_913050015.1 uncultured Gammaproteobacteria bacterium | reverse complement strand
TATAAAAATATTATGTTTTCTTTTTCAAAAGTAAGTAAAGGTCAGCCATTCCAGGACTATACAAAATCCATAAAATGGAGATTTGATAAAGATGAATTTGATGCTTGGAAAGAGGGTAAAACTGGCTTTCCTATTATTGATGCAGCTATGAGGCAATTACTTCATGAGGGATGGATGCACAATAGACTCAGAATGGTCGTCGCCATGTTCTTTACCAAAAATATGCTTCATGACTGGAGGCTTGGCGAAGAGTACTTTATGAAAAACCTTATAGATGGAGATTTTTCATCTAATAATGGTGGTTGGCAGTGGAGTAGCTCAACAGGAACAGATGCAGCTCCTTATTTTAGGATTTTTAATCCAATAACTCAGTCAACAAATTTTGATAAAGAGGGATTATTCATTAAAAAGTATGTTCCTGAATTAAAAGATTTAGATAAATCGGTTATTCACAACCCACCATCTGAGCACAGAAAATACTGCAAATATCCAATGCAGATACTTGATCTTAAAGAATCAAGATTAAGGGCTATTGAGGCTTTCAATACGGCAAAAAATTAATAGGACAGCTTCATCTGTTTATGTATAATTGGTGACTTAAACATACTGGAATTTTTGTTATGAAAGATAGATTAGAGTTTTATATTAACGGTCAATGGGTTGAATCTGAGTCTGACGAAAGGATTGAAGTTGAAAATCCTGCTACAGAAGAAGTTATTGGACATGTTTCTGCAGGAACCAAGGGTGATATAGATTCAGCAGTTCAAGCGGCATCAGAAGCCTTTAAAACTTTTGGCCTTACTTCTAAGCAAGAAAGAATAGACCTACTTAAAAAGATTATTACAGAGTACGAGAATAGGACTGAAGATTTTGTAAAGACTATATCTGAAGAAATGGGCTCACCAATATGGCTTTCAACCGCTGCTCAAGTAACTACTGGTCTAAGAAATTTTCAAGAAACTCTCGAAGCTCTAGAAAATTATGAATTTGAAAAATTAGAAGGAACTTTTACCATAATTAAAGAGCCTATTGGCGTGGTGGGTATGATTACACCTTGGAACTGGCCTATGAATCAAATCACAACAAAGGTCTCCTCAGCAATAGCTACAGGATGCACTATGGTTCTAAAGCCAAGTGAAATATCACCTTATTGCGCAATGCTTTTAGCTGAAGTTTTCGATGCTGCTGGAGTTCCAGCTGGCGTGTTTAATGTTGTTAACGGATATGGACCAACTGTTGGAGCTGCTTTATCAGAACATCCAAAAGTAGACATGATGTCGTTTACAGGCTCAACAAGGGCTGGAATAGCTGTTGCTCAAGCTTCTGCTCCTACTGTTAAAAGAGTTCAGCAAGAGTTAGGTGGCAAGTCTGCAAATATTATTCTTGACGATGTTGCAGATATAGAAAAAGCAGTCAAAGGTGGTGCCGGACATTGCTTCTTAAATTCAGGGCAGTCATGTAATGCTCCAACAAGAATGTTAGTTTCGAGTACTAATTACGATAAGGCTGTGGAAGTTGCAGTTGCTACTGCTAATAAGACTACCGTTGGCGATCCCAATGGTGAATTTAGAATGGGACCTATTGCTAATAAAGCTCAGTACGAAAAGGTAGTTAGAATGATTGAAATAGGTGTTGAAGAAGGGGCTACTCTTGTAGCAGGCGGACCAGATAAGCCAGAAGGGTGTGATAAGGGTTATTTTGTTAAGCCTACTGTTTTTGCAAACGTAACTAACGACATGACTATAGCAAGAGAAGAAATATTTGGACCTGTTCTTTCAATTATAAAATACGAAACAGAAGAAGAAGCAATTGCAATTGCCAATGATACCGAATTTGGTTTAGCGGGTTATATTCAAGGAGAGTTATCTCATGCACAGAACGTTGCTAAGAAAATAAGAGCTGGCCAAATAACTATTAATGGAGGGGCTAGAGGAAGTTCAGCACCTTTCGGTGGTTATAAGACTTCAGGAAATGGAAGAGAGCACGGAGTCCATGGTATTGATGAATGCCTAGAGACTAAGGCTGTAATTATTCCACTAGGCTAATCTAGTAAATCTGGTTCCTTCTTAACAATCATATCAAATGCTGGCTGATAGCTAGCCCATGCAGCGATATCATTGGCTATGAAACCTCGAGTTTTAATAGCAGTATCGTGAGAAATAATTATTGGGTCACCAGCAGCTTCTGCCATTAGTTGAGCTTGGCAACATCTTTCCATAGACATATAAAACCATAAAGCAATATCAACAGACGGACCTGTTGTTAAAATTCCATGATTTTGAAGAATAATAACTTTATTGTCGCCAAGTGTTTTAGCTATCTCATCTCCTTCATTGACCTCTTCTACAACACCAGAAAAATCTTTATATATAGCTTGGGTCCCATAAAAAGCACAAGCATCTTGGGATATTGGATCAAGTGGTTTTCCTAGTGTAGAAAAAGTTCTCCCATATATTGAATGAGAATGCGCAGCTGCATTAACATCTGGTCTCGCAGCATGAAGTCTTGAATGAATAGCGAAAGCAGCAACATTTACATCTTTATCGCCTTGTATTACTTTTCCATCATGATTAACTAAAATTAAGTCTGATACAGAGATTTGTGAAAAATGAACTCCCAGTGGATTTACCCAAAAATGATCAGGAAATTCAGGGTCTCTTAGGGTGATATGGCCGGCAACTCCTTCGTTAAAACCAAAATGAGCAAACATTCTAAAACCCGCAGCTAATTTTTCTAATTGATTTCTTCTAAGCTCTGCAACATTGGCAAATTCTGTCATTTCAAGGCCTTTACCTTTTAATGGAAGCCTTCCTTCAGATATATCAATTTTAATTGGTGCAACATTCATCATTTACTTATCCCCCTGTTATCTTTAATGATAAAATAACATATCTAAATTAAATTACCAAAATACAGGAGCATTATGAAATTTAGAATTGAAAAAGATAGTCTTGGTGAAGTCAAGGTCCCTCAAAAAGCACTATGGGGAGCTCAAACTCAAAGAGCATTAGATAATTTTACAATTAGCGGCATTATGTTTGCTTTCCCATTCGGTAGATCTTTTATTGAAGCTTTAGGAATTATTAAATATTCAGCAGCTGCATCAAACCAGAAATTAAAACTATTAGACGTAAAAAAATCTAATGCAATAAAAATAGCAGCAAAAGAAGTAATTCAAGGTGATTACGATACTTCTTTTCCTTTGGATATCTTCCAAACAGGTTCTGGAACGAGTACAAATATGAATGCCAATGAAGTCATAGCTAATGTTGCTTCAAAGCAGTCAAAGTTAAAAATAAATGCAAATGATGATGTAAATATGAGTCAAAGCTCGAACGATGTTATACCGACTGCTATTTGTGTTAGTGCTTTAATAGATATGCATAGACTGCTTTTACCTAACCTAGATTTGCTGATTGATACTATTGGTAAAAAAATGGTAAGCACCAAAGGTAATGTTAAAACAGGTAGAACTCACTTAATGGATGCAATGCCAATAGATTTCTCTCAAGAGTTATCTGGTTGGAAAGCACAATTAGAGTCAGTAAAAAAATCTTTAATTTTGGCTACTACCAGAATGAATGATCTTCCTCAGGGAGGAACAGCTATTGGAACAGGAATAAATAGCCACAAAGATTTCTCAAAAAACTTTTGTCTTGAAGTGAATAAACTTACAAAATTTAAAACAAAGCCAGCTAAAAATTTCTACCAAGGATTAAGTTCTGTTGATAATGCTGTTGAGCTATCTTCTGCTTTAAAGAACCTTAGTATTATCCTTTCTAAAATATGTAACGACTTAAGATGGATGAATAGTGGACCTTTAACAGGCTTGGGTGAAATAGAATTAGAAGCCCTTCAACCTGGAAGCAGTATCATGCCTGGAAAAGTTAATCCGGTTATTCCAGAGGCTGTTGCTATGGCTTGTGCCGACGTTATTGGCAATGATGTCACTATAAGTATTGCTGGGCAGAGTGGCAATTTTCAATTAAATGTCATGCTACCTGTAGTCGCTTACAACTTATTAAAAAGTATTAATCTTCTTGGTAATTCTATGCCTCTTCTTGCTAATAAAGCTATAAAAACTTTTAAGATAAATACGAGCAACATTGAAGAATCATTATCTAAAAACCCTATATTGGTAACAGCTTTGAATAGATTGATTGGATACAGCAAAGCAGCTTCTATAGCTAAAAAGGCCTATAAAGATAATAAGCCTATTATTGACGTGGCGCATGAAGAGACCGGAATTAGTATAGACGAGCTTAAAAAACTGTTAGACCCTTCTAAATTAACTAAAGGCGGCATAGGTGGTTAATTTATCTGAACAATCTTGTGAGGCATGCAGAATAGACGCGCCTAAGTTATCTGAAGCAGAAATTAATACCCTTATTCCTGATCTTATGGAATGGACTTTAATTAAAAGCCCTATGCATCAGTTAAAAAAAGTATTTAGTTTTAAAGACTATCAAGGTGCTATAAATTTTACTAATAATTTAACTAAGATAGCCGATGAGGAAGACCATCATCCTCAAATAGTATTGGAGTGGGGAAAAGTTACTGTCTTTTGGTGGTCTCACAAAATAGAAGGACTACATAAAAATGATTTTATATGTGCTTCAAAAACAGATAGCTTATATTTAGAAAAGTGAAAAAAATAACTCTCATCTATTCTGGAGGTTCTGATTCCTTCACATTGCTCCATCATGCCTTGAGCCAGGGACTGGATGTGGATTGTATTTCTTTTGGATACGGGCAGAAACATATTAAAGAACTTGAATATGCAAAAGAGAATTGCCAAGAACTTAATTTAAAACATACGCTTATTGATATAGGAGATCCTTTAAGTATTTTTGGTTCTACTTCTCTAGTTGATGTTGATAATAAAATTCCTCATGGAAGCTACAAAGAAGAGTCCATGAAATCAACAATAGTTCCTAATAGAAATATGATATTTATTTCTTATGCTATCGCATATTCCATAGCCAATAACATTAGTGAGGTTTGGTATGGCGCTCATGCAGGAGATCACTTTATTTATCCAGATTGTAGACCGGCATTTTTAGATTCTATGAATCAAGCAGCAGGGCTTTGCGATCCTTCAGAAGTAAGCGTTATGGCTCCATTTATTAATCTTAATAAAGGTGAAATCTTTAAGGTAGGACTAGATATGGATCTAGATTATTCAAAAACATGGACTTGTTATGAGGGCTTGGACAATGCATGTGGTAAGTGCGGGTCTTGTGTAGAGAGGCTGGAAGCTTTTGCTGATAATAAATCGTCTGATCCTTTAATTTATTCCTAATGTATTCTATTAAAGAGATATACAAAACCATACAGGGAGAGGGAGCTCAGAGTGGAAGGGCTGCTGTTTTTGTAAGGTTTTCAGGTTGTAATCTATGGACTGGAAGAGAGAAACATAGAAGTACTGCCATATGCCAATTCTGTGACACTGACTTTGTTGGTACTGATGGAATCAATGGTGGAAAGTATTCTGCTGAATCCTTGGTTAAAAAAATAAATGAGATCTGGTCCTCGAAAGAAAATGGCTACATTGTCTTCACTGGTGGTGAGCCGATGCTTCAACTAGATAAAGAACTAATCACAGAATGTAAAAATAATAATTATGAAACAGCAATAGAAACTAACGGCACTTTAGATATTGATTTTGAAATAGATTGGATATGCGTATCACCCAAGGCGGGGAGCGAATTGGTGTTAAAGCATGGAGATGAGTTGAAGGTTGTTTATCCACAAAATGAATTCAATCTAGATGTTTTTAAAGATATGCAATTTACGCATTTCTATTTGCAGCCTATGGATTCTGAGAATAAAGACAAAAATACAACCGATGCTATCAATTATTGCTTAAAAGACCCTATTTGGAAGTTAAGTATTCAGCAACATAAGTTACTAGGAATCGACTAGGTACTTTTTTTTCTTCTCAGTCTTGGTTATAATCCGACATGGACAAAGTAAAATTAAAAGCATTAACATTCGACGACGTACTTCTTTTACCGAGGTATAGTGACTTCATTCCAAGTGAAGCTTCAACGGAAACTAAATTAACCAAAAATATTTCTATTAAGATGCCTCTTATATCTGCGGCTATGGATACTGTTACAGAATCCAGAATGGCAATTGCATTAGCAGAAGCCGGTGGAATAGGAATAATTCATAAAAATAGCTCTATAGAGGACCAAGCTGCCCAGGTTAGAGCAGTTAAGAAGCATGAAAGTGGTGTTGTTAGAGACCCAACAACAATAAGATCTAGCAGGTCTATCGCTGAGCTTAAGCAGCTTACAGATGAACTTAATATATCTGGAATGCCTGTTGTAGATGATGGCGTGCTAAAAGGAATTGTAACTAGTAGAGACTTCAGATACGCAGATGATATGGCAGGACCAGTTTCATCAATTATGACCCCATTAGAAAAACTTGTAACAGTTCCAGAAGGAACCTCTCAAGATGAAGTTAAAAAATTAATGTATGAGAATAGAATTGAAAAAATTCTTGTTCTTGATGATGAGAAGTCTTTAACGGGCTTAGTCACTATGAAAGACATAGAGAAGTCAGCTGAACATCCAAATGCCACAAAAGACTTATCTGGAAGATTGCTAGTTGGGGCAGCTTTGGGTACAGGTTCCGATACTTTGGAAAGAGCCAGGGCTTTGAACGAAGTTGGTGTTGATTTATTTGCAATTGACAGCGCTCATGGCCATTCAAAAAATGTTATTGAAACAATAAAAGTTATTAAGAAAGAGTTTCCTGGTATTGATGTCATTGGTGGAAACGTCGCCACTCCTGAGGGCGCAATAGAACTTGCTAAAGCAGGAGCAGATGCTGTTAAGGTTGGAATGGGACCTGGTTCAATATGTACTACTAGAATAATTGCAGGTATTGGGGTTCCTCAAATCACAGCTATCCTTACTATCAAAGAGGCTTTAAAAGATCATGACATAGGCATTATTGCCGACGGTGGAATTAGATTTTCAGGAGATGTTGCAAAAGCAATAGCTGCTGGCGCTGATACTGTAATGCTTGGCGGTCTATTTGCTGGAACTGAAGAAGCCCCAGGAGAGGTTGAGCTATATCAAGGAAGAAGCTTTAAAACATATAGAGGCATGGGATCAATAGGCGCTATGACTGAAAGGCAAGATGCAAATAGATACTTTCAAGAAGATGTTTCTTCAGAAAAATTAGTCCCAGAGGGTATTGAAGGTAGGGTTCCTTTTAAAGGATGGGTAATTAGTGTTATAGATCAATTAATTGGTGGGCTTAGACAGAGCATGGGTTACGTTGGAAGCAAAACAATTGCTGAAATGCAAGATAATAGTCAATTTATTGAGATTACTAATGCAGGCATGGCCGAAAGCCATGTGCATGATGTAATGATCACTAAAGAAGCTCCGAATTACCAAAGAAGTTAAAAGGCAAAAAAGTGACAAATTTATCTATAAATGAAAAGACTGTTGATACCATATTGGTATTAGATTTTGGATCTCAATATACTCAATTGATAGCTAGAAGGGTAAGAGAGAGTAATGTTTATTCTGAAATACTACCTTGGGATATTAGCGAAGAAAAAATTAGATCAATCAATCCTAAGGGTATTATTTTGTCAGGCGGACCTGATTCAGTAACTAATAGCTATACTCCAAGAATTCCTCAAGTTGCATTTGATCTAAATATTCCTTTATTGGGGATATGTTATGGAATGCAAACATTGGCTGAGCAAATGGGTGGCCAGGTTGTGTCAGCTGATCATAAAGAGTTTGGGCATTCAGAACTTACAGTAAGTACAGATTCTATTTTATTTTCTGATCTTGATAAAACATTAAATGTTTGGATGAGTCATGGGGATCAAGTTCAAGATCTTCCGGATGGCTTCGAGCTAGTTGCCTCAACCGCTACTGCTCCTATTGCCGCGATGCAGCATGCTTCTAAGCCTATTTATGCAATTCAATTTCATCCTGAGGTAACTCATACAGCTGACGGAAAAACAATTCTCGATAACTTCCTATTTAAAATATGCAAAGTTAATGCTGATTGGAAAATGGATAATCTGATTGCCCAAAGAATAAATGAAATCAAAGAACAGGTCGGAAATAATAAAGTTCTTTTAGGTTTATCTGGCGGTGTTGATTCTTCAGTTACTGCTGCATTACTTCATGAAGCTATAGGTAATAAGCTTGTTTGTGTATTTGTAGATAACGGCTTACTCAGAAAGGGTGAGGCTGATGAGGTTATGAATACATTTAAAGAAAATATGTCCTTGAATGTTATTAAAGCAGATAGCGAAGAGGTTTTTCTTAGGCATTTAAAAGGCGTTGAAGATCCTGAGCAAAAAAGAAAGATCATCGGAAGAACTTTTATTGATGTATTTGATTCAGAGGCTACAAAAATTAAGGATGTGCATTTCTTAGCACAGGGAACTATTTACCCTGATGTTATTGAGTCTTCTGGTTCAGAATCAAAAGAAGCAAGAGTTATTAAATCTCATCATAATGTTGGCGGCTTGCCAGATGAAATGAAGATGGATTTAGTAGAACCTCTTAGAGATCTATTTAAAGATGAGGTCAGAAGAATGGGTGTTGAGCTTGGTCTTTCAGCCGAGATGTTGAATAGACATCCGTTCCCTGGACCTGGATTAGGAGTAAGGATATTAGGCGAAATAACCAAAGAGAAAACCTCCATTCTTAGAGAAGCAGATCATATTTTTATTCAAGAGCTTATAAAAGCAGATCTTTACAACAAAGTTAGTCAGGCATTTGCAGT
>CAJXAZ010000031.1 GCA_913050015.1 uncultured Gammaproteobacteria bacterium | reverse complement strand
TGCAACTTCTTCAACTGCAACTTCTTCAACTGCAACTTCTTCAACTGCAACTTCTGCGGCCTTCTCTGCTGCAATTTCTTTTTTGATTGTTTGAATAACTGGAGATTCTTTATCTTGTTTTGGAGAGTATCCTTTTGAAGATTCAAGTCCTCTAGCACAAGCATCTGCAATAATTTTTGTAATTAATCTAACCGATCTAATTGCATCATCATTTCCTGGGATAACCATATCAATTCCATCTGGATCTGAGTTTGTATCTACTAAAGCTATAACGGGAATACCCATTTTCTTAGCCTCTAAAACTGCAATCTTTTCGTATTTGACATCTACAACAAAAATAGCATCTGGAAGGCCTTTCATATCCTTAATACCGCCAACACTAGCTTCTAGTTTTGTATGCTCCTTTTGCATATCTACTGCTTCTTTTTTTATTAGCTTTTCTATTTTTCCAGAAGAGACCATTTCTTCAATATCTTGAAGTCTTCTGACCGAGCCTCTGATTGTTTTCCAATTAGTTAATGTTCCACCTAGCCATCTCTTATTTACATATGGAAGTCCAAGGGCCGTTGCTTCCTCTTGAATTGTTTTACTTGCTGATCTTTTTGTACCTACAAAAAGGACTTTATTGCCTTTTGAGCATATGTCCTCAACCTTAGAAGCTGCGGCATTAATCTGCTCCAGTGTTATATCAAGATTGATAATGCTTATTTGTTTTCTGGTATCAAAAATATATTGTTCCATTTTTGGATTCCAAAATCTTTGTTGATGACCGAAATGAACTCCTGCGTGAAGCAGGTCTTTTACTGTGACTATACTCATTTTAATTTTCCTTTGGGGTTATTCTCCAATCCCTTTAAAGTTGACTCTATTGAGCACCCCAACTTTAAGATACTAGGACCTTCGTGTTTAAAGTTCGTGTATTCTATAGAAAAAAAGCTATGATTTAAAGCTATTCAGCATTAAAAAAATCTTCTAACTCGTACATCTTTGGAGATTTAGAAGAGATTAATTTTGAAATTTCTATAGCTCCCTCTGCAAAGACCTTTCGTGAGAGAGCTTCATGCTTAAATTCTATGTAATCAGAGTCACTAGAAAAAATAACTTTATGGATTCCAAATACACCCTGAACCCTTTTAGATTCTATATTTAACGAAGAAATGTTTTTAGCGATATCAGCTTTTTCGATGACATTTTTGAGCTCTATTGCTGTTCCAGAAGGTGAGTCAACTTTTTCAGTATGATGAACCTCTTCAATGGTACATTTAAGCTTATTGCTGTTTGATTTAAGGAAGTCTTGAATTGATTTTTTTATAATAAAAATTCCTTTACTCATGTTAAAGGCTAGTAATATTGGTATTTTTTTTGAAGCCTCTTCAATGGCACTCAATTCTGCTTTATTGAATCCAGTTGTACCAATTACCATAGGAATATTAAGTTTTAAACAATCTTCTAGAATTTTTAATGTTGACGAGGGTCTAGAGAAATCAATTAGAACATCTGCATTTTTAATATGCCCATCCTGAATGAGATTAAGATCACCTTGCTCAGTAGCAATATCTGCAATAGATGAACCCATCTTTCCAGATTGACCATTTATAAAAATCTTAATCATATCAGTCTTGTTTTTGACTTGAGGCTTTAATAAAAGATTCGGTACCTGGATAATTTTTTGATTGGTTTAATGAATCAGTAAATTCTTTTAATAGTTTTGTCTGTTTTTTATCTAGATTTGATGGAGTTTCCACAATAACTCTGCATAGGATATCTCCCCTTCTAGGATCTCTAACAACAGCAGCTCCCTTGCCTCTAATCCTAAAAATCTTCCCAGTCTGAGTCTGGGATGGAATTTTTAAAGATAAAGTGCCCTCTAGAGTAGGAACTTTGATTGATCCACCTATGACAGATATTTCAAATGGAATTGGCGTTTCAAGATATAAATCCTTGCCCTCTCTTTCAAAAATTGGACTCTCATTAACTCTTATCGCTACAAAAAGGTCTCCTGACTGTCCTCCTTTCTCCCATTCTCCTTCACCAGTTAACCTAACTTTATCTCCATTATCAACTCCGGCGGGGATATTCACTGAAAGAGTTTTATTTTCTTTGGTGGCACCAACACCCCTACAAGGTTTGCATTGATCCTTTATGATTTGTCCAGATCCTGAACATGCTGGGCAGGCCTGTTGAACAGAAAAAAATCCTTGCTGCATTCTCACCTGGCCAACACCATTACAACTCGAACAAGAAATAGGACTTGATCCATCTGCGGCACCGCTTCCATTACAGTCATTACACGATTTGTGAGATGGTATTTTTATCTTTTTTTGAATTCCAAGAACTGCTTCTTTCAAGGATAGATCCATATTATATTGAAGATCCGAGCCTCTTCTAGACCTCCTTGATGAAGATCGAGTTCCAAAAACATCACCAAAGATATCACCGAAGATATCGTTAATATTTACATCATTGACATTTGGCCCTCTTCCACTCATGCCATCAACGCCAGCATGACCATATTGATCATAAGCCGATTTTTTCTCAGCATCTGATAAAACATCATAAGCTTCTGCAGATTCTTTAAATTTAGTAGAAGCATCCGGACTATCTGGATTTCTATCAGGGTGATATTTCATCGCCTTCTTTTTAAAGGCTTTCTTTATCTCGGCAGCAGAAGCATCTCGAGAGACTTCTAAAGTTTCGTAATAGTCTCTCTTTGACATCTTATAACTAGATTATTTATCTTCTTTTTTATCTTCGTCTTCTTCAACTTCCTCAACTTCTTTGACTTCTTCATATTCTGCATCAACTGTGTTGTCAGAGCTCTCATCTGAAGATTCACCTGGCTGACCTTCTCCCTCACCTGCTTCTTGAGCATAAAGTTTTTGTGTTAAAGGGGTAAGAACATCATTTAAGCTTTTTGTTGATGATTCTATGGCCTCTAAATCCTCTGATCCAATCGACTCTTCAAGACTTACAATAGCTGCTTCAACTTCCTGTTTCTCTTCATCAGTTATCTTGTCTCCAGACTCTTCAATAGTCTTTCTAGTTGCATGAACAAGCATGTCTGCATTATTTTTTGCCTTAACAATCTCTTCAAACTTTTTATCATCCTCGGCATTTGCCTCAGCATCTTTGACCATATTTTCAATATCTTCATCTGAAAGCCCGCTTGAAGCTTTGATAACTATAGATTGTTCTTTGCCTGAATTTTTATCTTTAGCAGATACATTTAATATTCCATTTGCATCAAGATCAAAAGAAACTTCGATCTGAGGCATTCCTCTGCTTGCTGGAGGAATATCTGCTAAATTAAATTGTCCAAGAGATTTATTTTGAGATGCCTGAGTTCTCTCTCCTTGAATAACATGAACAGTTACAGCTGTCTGATTGTCCTCAGCTGTAGAAAATACCTGAGATTTTTGAGTTGGAATCGTTGTATTTTTTTCTATCAAAGGAGTTGCAACACCACCAAGTGTCTCAATACCAAGGGTTAACGGGGTAACATCTAGCAATAAAACATCAGTTGTATCTCCAGATAAAACAGATCCTTGAATAGCAGCCCCAACAGCAACAGCCTCATCAGGGTTTAAATCCTTTCTAGGCTCTTTACCAAAAAATTCTGAAACCTTTTTTTGAACAAGAGGCATTCTGGTTTGACCGCCAACTAATAGAATTTCTGAAATATCTTTCTTTGCCAATTTTGCATCTTTCAGAGCAATTTTTAATGGCTCAAGACTTCTGTCTACTAGATCTTCGACTAAAGATTCCAATTTAGCTCTAGTTATCTTATGAACAAAATGCTTTGGCCCTGAACTGTCAGCAGTAATATATGGAAGATTTACTTCAGTCTGTTCAGCAGAAGATAGTTCTATTTTTGCTTTTTCAGCAGCTTCTTTTAATCTTTGAAGAGCTAAAGGATCGCTCTTTAAGTCGAAACCAGATTCTTCTTTAAACTGCTCAACAAAGAAATCAATTAATCTTAAATCAAAATCTTCTCCACCTAAAAAGGTATCTCCGTTTGTAGAAAGAACTTCAAATTGATGCTCACCATCAACATCTGATATTTCAATAATTGAGATATCGAAAGTACCTCCACCAAGGTCGTAGACTGCTATTGTTGAATCGCCTTTATGCTTATCCAAACCATATGCTAAAGCTGCCGCTGTAGGCTCATTGATTATTCTTTTAACATCAAGTCCTGCAATCTTTCCTGCATCCTTAGTTGCCTGTCTTTGAGAATCATTAAAGTATGCCGGAACCGTTATTACCGCTTCTTTAACTTCATGGCCTAAATAGTCTTCAGCTGTTTTTTTCATCTTTTTTAGAATTTCAGCCGCAACTTGAGGTGGTGCTAATTTTTTATTAGATGCTTCAACCCATGCGTCACCGTTATCAGCTTTGATAATTTTATAAGGCACCATGTCGGCATCTTTGCTAACTACCTCATCATCAAACCTTCTGCCAATTAATCTTTTAATTGCGTATAGCGTATTTTCTGGATTAGTAACTGCCTGCCTTTTGGCTGGCATTCCAACTAAAACCTCATCATTATCTGTATATGCAATAACAGATGGAGTTGTTCTACCACCCTCTGCATTCTCTATAACTTTCTGTTGCTGGCCTTCAATTACCGCCACACAACTGTTTGTAGTTCCAAGATCAATTCCAATTATTTTTGACATAATATTTCCCCTAATTTTTAATTACAGTCACTCTGGCAGGTCTAACCAACCTAGAATGAAGTTCCCAGCCTCTTTGGAAAATATTTCCAATAGACCCATTTTCTTTGCTTTCATCTTTTTCCATTGTCACAGCTTCGTGTTTCTCAGGATTAAAATCTTCGTTAACAGGGTAGATGGGTATCATCCCAAATTTATCAAGGGCTGATTCAAAAGACTTTAGAGTTAACTCAATGCCTTCTTTGTCCTCTTTGGTTGCATTATCTGAAAGATTATTGAGAGCATGCTCTAGATTATCAATGACTGGAAGTAGTTCTGATAATAATCTTTCGACACCATATTTATGAGCTTTTTCAACCTCAGATAAAGTTCTTTTTAAAGCATTGTCTAAATCAGCTTTTGCTCTAAGAGATACTTTTTCTAACTCTTCATTCTTATCTAGTAATTCCTCATAAGTATCTGATCCCATGTTTGAGTTGGAATCTATTTCCACTTCAGCATCACGAGATGCCTCTTCATTGGGGATCTCAGTGATATCTAAATCTGAGTCAATATCTTTAGATTTTTTTTGTTTTGCCATAGTTAAATCCTGTTAAAACCATATATTGGGATTTAAATTATCACTTCAAGAGCTGAAATGAATTTATGTTTGAATTTTTTTTACGTATAGAACCATACTATGGTCAACTAATTCATAGCCTGCTTTCTTGGCGATATCATGCTGGAGTTGTTCTAAACTCTCGTCATGAAACTCCATTACCCGACCGGTATCAACACAAACCATATGATCATGGTGCTCATCAGAATTTATCTCATATACTGCCTTATTGTCTTCAAAATGATGTTTTTTTACCATTCCAGCTGATTCAAATTGCGTTAAAACTCTGTATACCGATGCTAAGCCTATATTTTCACCGATTTGTATCAGCTCTTTATATATATCTTCGGCACTAAAATGAACATCTTGGTAGGCGGTCGAAGCAAGAACTTCCATAATTTTAATTCTAGGAGTGGTAGCCTTTAAGCCTGCTTTTTTTAATTCTTCGTTTTTATTGTCTGAGTTCATCTTTTAATTTTTTAAATTGTTTAAAACTTTATTACTTCTATCCTGTCTCTTAAATATAGAAACTAAAAAGACTTTAAAGATATTACAAAGTATAATCCAACTAAATTATGAAACAACTCCTTAATAAATCACTTTTTTTAACAATTGTTCTTGCTATAGGCTCATGCTCATCGCTAAGCCCATACAAAGTACCTGTTCTTCAGGGAAATATATACGAACAAAAAGATTTAGAGAAATTATCAGAAGGCCTAACAAGGGAGCAGGTTCAGTTTATCTTTGGCACAGCTCTAATTAAAGATCCATTTCATCAACATAGGTGGGATTATTACAATTCTGTTCAAATAGGTGATGAAAAGATAACGGAGACTAAGCTAATTATTAACTTTAATGATGATGGTTTGGTCGAAAGTTGGGTTGAAGAGAAGCTAGCCGACTAAAATTAAACTTTCTTTAACCTTCTTTCTTTTGGATCTTGTTGTAAAGGCCTATAAATCTCAACTCTCTCGCCTTCTTTCAATCTGTATTTATGTGGCAAAGGTTTAAAATCGCCATCAAGCAATTCGCCATTAACTCCCAAGACTAACTCATGATTAATATTTGCAACTATTGTCTTCACTTCCATAAACTCCATTAATTCTGAAACAGTTATGCTTGATGAGACATCTAGCTCCAAGAAGTATTTATCTTTTTTGCCCTGATAGGAAAAATATACTCTCATAAAAGTCTAGATATAAAAGAATTCAAAACCTTTGAAGAAAAGCTATCTATTAGTGATTGAGGTGTAATAACATTGAGTAAAAATGGTAATTGAAATGAAGCATTAAAACTAACGTGACATGAAAATTCGTCTCTTTTTTTTACAACCCAAGAACCTTTAAAGTGATCAAAAGGACCTATAATTTGATTAATGTCTATTGAATTTTTAGTTAATGTATTTTCTGATTCAATAAAATAATCCTTACCTAAAACATGGAAGTCCAGTCGTCCAATTTCTATAGGATATTTTCTTTCAATTAATGAGGATCCTGAGCAGCCAGGAATAAACTCTGCATACTTATCAAAATTAGATACTACTTCAAATGCTTTTTCATGATCAACATCTAAAACCCTTTCAAAACTTATTTTTTTATCCACTAAACAGATCGAAAATCCAACTTAAATCGAAAATCTGACTCAAGAATATATAAGCCACACAAGCTGGTGCTATAAATTTTACAAAAAATCTCCATAAATTATAAATAACTGGGTTAATTGCTCCAATTTCATCTTTTATTAATGACTCCTTCATAAACCAACCAACAAATATTGCTATTAGCATTCCTCCCAGAGGAAGAAGTATTTGATTGGCTAAAAAGTCCATTGAATCTAAGAAGTTTCTTTCTGAAATTAAATGGAAGTCTGACCAAATATTAAAGCTTAATGCCGAACCTATACCAAGCATCCATACAAAAAATGAAATGACCATTGCGGCCTGGCCTCTTGATAATATGCCTTCTTCAGACAAATAAGCGACTCCAGGCTCTAAAAGAGATATTGAAGAACTCAAAGCTGCTACAGATAAAAGTATAAAGAATAGAGGACCTATTAATTGGCCAAATTGCATTTGATTAAATGCTGAAAGCATAGAGACAAAAACAAGACCTGGACCACTCCCTGGCTCTAAGTTAAATGCAAAAATAATTGGGAAAATAGCCAAGCCTGCAAGAATAGCTACAAGTGTATCCAGAGAGGCTACTGTGAAAGAGGTGCTTGTAACATCTTGGTCTTTAGGCATATAAGCGCCATAAGCCATAATAGAACCCATCCCTAAACTTAAACTAAAAAATGCCTGTCCCATAGCTTGAAGAACGGTATCTGAAGTAACATTAGAGAAATCTGGAGCAAATAGAAATGACATTGCCCTATTAAAATCTCCATTGATAATTGAATAAATAACCATAAAAATCATCAAGAATCCAAGCATTGGCATTAGTATTTTTACCATTCTTCCAATGCCATCTTTCACTCCAGCTGCAACAATCAATGCAGTTAGAATCATAAATAAAGTATGCCAAAAAAGAAGATTCATTGGTGAAGAAATGACATTGCCAAATTGCTCTGATGCAGTAATGGCGCCAGATGAAGATAAAGCAATAAAAATATAATTTAAGCAAATACCTGCGATTACACTATAGAAAGATAAAATCAGGGCTCCAGCAAATATTCCACTCCAGCCAACTAATTGCCAAGCAGCTGTTTGACCAGAATCAATGGCAACTTTTCGCATAGCATTAATTGGACTATTGCCAGACCTTCTTCCAATAATAATTTCACTAATCATTATAGGAAGTCCAATGATAACTATGCATCCTAAATAGATAAGTACAAATGCACCGCCACCATTAGTGCCTGCTTTATAAGGAAATCCCCATATATTTCCTAGACCGACCGCTGAGCCAGTTGCCGCAAGAATAAACGTCCATTTTCCAACCCACGCGCCGTGAGATTTTAGTTGTTTTTGCATTTCCATAATTTAATTTAAGTTAAAGGGTTTGAGTAGGGATTAATCCAGTATGCCGATGATATCAAAAAACTTATTGCTACGAGCAAAGAAAGCATCTTTCTAAATTTTTTATAGTCATCATCTCTTGTTTTAAAATCTTGAGTAGATCTTTCAAAATAATAAAAGGATTGAAAGCTCACAACTGAAATCAATAGTCCCGAAAGGATATAGTTAAAGTAAGTCAATAAAAGAATAAAGCACCCAACAAGACTATATAAAATACCTATAGATAGATTAAAGCTTTGGTTAGCCTGATTATCTCTCCAGCCCCAAGCCATTCCACCAAGAAAGGTAATAATAATTGATCCATAGGCTAGTTGAAAAATTATTGCTGTTTGGGATATTGGGCCGCCAAATATCCATGGAATAATGCAAAAAAATGCAAATGGAATAAACCCAATGTACCCGTATGTTGATTTAATATTATTTATATTCATTTTTTTTTCAATTTTTCTTGCACTAGATATATCTAAAGACATAATAAAGGTATGTCTAAAGATAAGCCCGCATTAATTGTAAAGAATAAAACAGCATCAAGGAACTTTATCCTCGGTGAAACATTTCAAGCCGGGTTAGTTTTAGAAGGGTGGGAAGTAAAATCTCTCAGAGACGGCAAGATCGATGTTAAAAATAGTTATGTCACTTTCAAGAAGGACGAAGCTTGGTTATTTGGGATTAAAATTGATCCCCCGGCTTCTTTAAAAGTCTTTAACGTAGACCCCCTTAGAACTAGAAAGCTTTTATTAAATAAAAAAGAGATATCTCAACTTCAAAAGCTCAAAGAAGAAAAGGGTTTAACAATCATAATGACTTCAATGTACTGGAAGGAAAACCACATCAAATGTGATATTGCTACTGGTAAAGGAAAGAAAATGCATGATCAAAGGCAAGATATCAAAAAAAGAGACTGGGAAAGAGATCAGGGTAGAATTCTCAAAAATGCTAAAAACAATAGCCATCCTACTAAAAATTTCAAGTAATACTGTATAATCATCCTCCCCATGGGGGCGAACAGGGTTCGACGTTTCTACTGGACTCCGAAGCGCATGCCAAGATTGTGGTAATTCTTGTAAAACATACTACAAAAAATTTAGTTGCAAATAACGACAACTACGCTTTAGCAGCTTAATGCTAACCGATACCAAAATTGTCTATGGTTTGAAGTATCGGCAAATATCATAGTCTAGCCAAGCTGTGTTGCTTGGACACAGTTTGGTTAAAACTAATCAAGCTCGCTTTAGTACCCTGCTCCTCGGGTCACAAAAGTTAAAAAGCCAATTGGGTGAGCTATGCATGTAGAAGCTAGGCTGAAGGATTAGCGGACGCGGGTTCAATTCCCGCCGCCTCCACCAATTTATATGGATTATCTTTATGTTTAAAGATAATCCATTACCTCATAGATGCCTAAATTTAGCTATAAGTCAACTATTTATATACAAAAAATAGATATACAAATACTGTGAAAGGTGTTAATTTTTGATCAGAAAATGACTAGTTATTTAGTTAGTCATCAAAATATAAAATAAATAATTAAATATCGGGGGATATCTTAATGAATAAAATAAGAAATACTTTTAATACTCTGTGCTCAGTAGCATTGCTTTTTTCAGCATTTGCAGTTGTTGCGCAGGATAGTAAAGAGTCAGTTGAAGAAGTTATTGTTACTGGTTCATACCTTAAGGGTAGTGCTACTGACGGAGCTTCACCAGTAGAAATAATTGGCAGAGATACTATTGAAGATCTTGGTGCAGTGACTATGGCAGATATTACAAAAAATATATCTGTTAATTCTGGTTCTGAAAACCAAGCTGATTCTTTTACTTCAGGTTCTACTCAGGGAACATCTAATATAAACCTCAGAGGGTTAGGTCTTTCATCTACTTTAGTTTTAGTAGATGGCAGAAGAAATACTGTTGCTGCTGCTACTGCAAATGATGGAAGTGTGTTTGTGGATACAAACAGTATTCCAGTTATTGCAGTTAAAAGAGTAGAAGTTCTTAAAGAAGGTGCTGCATCTATATACGGATCTG
>CAJXAZ010000030.1 GCA_913050015.1 uncultured Gammaproteobacteria bacterium | reverse complement strand
AAGAAAAAAGAATTAATCAAACTCAACGAGAAAAAAAGCATAGCCGCCATTTTAACCAGACCAGATATTGATGAAAATACGATATTTGAAACAGCTGAAGAGGATAAAAAATACCTTGCAAGAGCGGCGGTTGAAATTAAATACAAGGGGTATATAGAAAAACAACTTCGAGAAATACATAAAAACAAAAAACAAAACCACAAGAAAATTCCCATTAACTTTTCTTACTCAAACCTAAGCGGCCTATCAAACGAGGTTGTAGAAAAGCTTTTAAAGGCAAAGCCAGAAACAATAGGGTCGGCAGCCAGGATAGAGGGAGTCACCCCAGCGGCAATAAATTTAATTTTAGTAATGCTAAAAAAAGAAGAACTACAAAAAACACATGCATAAAAAATTAGAAGACCGAATAAAGGAAAGTCTGCCAGGCCAGTCCAATGAGGAGCTAAATAAAATAAAAGAATTTGTGCTTAAGGCAATAGAGTTCAATAAATCCCATAATATATTCGTTAGAGAGATGGCTGAAGAGGTTTTTGAAAAAGACATACTGGACTGCATGCCGTTAATACAAAAAATTAACCATAATGAAAAAATATTAGACATGGGCTCGGGCGGGGGCTTTCCAGGTTTATTAATTGCTATTTTGCGACCTGAGTGCGAAATACATTTACTAGAAAAGAGCCAAAAAAAATGCTATTTCTTAAACAAAATAATACACGAACTTAATCTAGTTAATGCAAAAACACTAAACACCAATATCACACCAAACAACAAACTAGAGACTTATAGTTTGATAACATCCAGAGCCTTTTCCTCAACAGAGAACACCCTAAAGCTTTCGAACAAAAACCTTGAGAAAGGCGGAAGGTATATTCTTTTAAAAGGCAGAGAAGAGAAAATAATTGAAGAAATACAATCTCTAGACACAAACAAATATAAGTGTGAAATAATCAAAATAGAAAACACAACACACGAAAGACATTTGGTTGAGATAAAGATTAATGAATAAAATATTAGCCATAGCAAACCAAAAAGGTGGAGTCGGCAAGACTACTACCGCTGTAAATTTAGCTGCAAGCCTTGCTGGAACCAAAAGAAAGGTTTTACTTATTGACCTCGACCCCCAGGGGAATGCCTCCACAGCCGCCGGGATGAACAAGGGTGAAACAAACACGTTATCGAATCTTTTTTTTGACCAAACACCTATAAACGAATGTATATATAAATCTCCTGATGGATACGACGTGATCCCTGGTGGGCAGGATTTAATAGCCTTAGAGGTTAGTATCAGGTCAGAGAATAAACAGACTTTTTTAACACAGGAATTAAAAGCGCTTGAAGGCGATTATGACTACACAATTATTGACACTCCCCCAACACTTAATCAGTTAACGATAGAGGCCTTATTTGCCGCCTCTGGAACATTAATACCACTTCAATGTGAATACTATTCCCTTGAGGGAGTAACCGGCCTAATGAACACAATCCAAACACTTTCTGATAAAAACCTATCTTCAAATAGGGTGCTTGGAATAGTAAGAACGATGGTTGATATGAGAAATAATCTTGCAAGAGAGGTCTCTAATGAGCTTGAAACGCATTTTTCTCATCTAGTATTCAACACACTTATACCAAGGAATATAAAACTTGCCGAAGCTCCCAGTCACGGTGTTTCAGGGGTAAAATATATGCCAAATTCATACGGGGCAAAAGCCTACCTCGCTTTAGCGGGAGAGTTAATAAGGAAGGTTGAATATGTCTGAAGATAATAAAATTCTTAACAGAGGGCTGGACGCACTTCTGGGCGGCGGCGGCTCTAATCAAAGAACAGTTAAAGATATAGATTTAGGCAATATCAACGCAGGAAGATTTCAACCTAGAGCAAATTTTGATGAGACTAAATTAGAAGAACTAACAAACTCAATCCAGAAACACGGCGTTCTTTCCCCAATTCTAGTAAGAGAGCTTGGGTTAAATAAATATGAAGTTATAGCTGGCGAAAGAAGATTAAGAGCCTCTAGAAAGGCAGGCCTTCAAACAATACCCTGTTTAGTAGATCAAAAGAAAGACCAAGATGCCCTTGAGTCTGCTTTGATAGAAAACCTTCAAAGAGAAGACCTTAATGCTGTTGAAGAGGCAAGAGGTTACGACAGACTAAAAAGAGAATTTGGGCTTACACAAGATGATGTTGCTAAATCAACTGGCAAAGCAAGAAGTACGATTGCCAACTCAATAAGATTGTTATCGCTACCCGCAACTGTTTTAGACCTTTTATCATCAGGACAAATCGAGAAAGGCCACGCAAAGCTTTTAGCTTCACTAGAACCGTCTGAGGCAGAGGCAGCAGCTCAAAATATTATTAAAAACAAACTTACAGTTAAAGATCTAAGCAGCCTTTCTGGTAAAAAAACTAATAAAAAAACATCATCGATCAAAGCTAAAGACAAGGATCTTTTAAACATAGAAGAAGAAATGTCAGAGGGTTTTGGACATAAAATAGAAATCGAAGCGAGGAATAAAAAATCAGGTAAAGTGGCTATTTCTTACAACACGTCAGATGAGTTAGAAAATATTATTTCCAAACTAATAAATTAACTAAAGAAATCTTAAAATTAATCACTAAACACCTTGTTTCTAACCGCATATATTTCTATAATTCTCGCCAACTAGTTCACAAAAATTTAAAATTTGAGTCCCTTGAAAAATTTAAAAATAATATCAACGCTTATTGCTATTCCAGCAGTCATTTATTTTGATTTAAATCTTTTCATAATTATGGCTGCATACAGCCTATCTCTATATTTCATCTACTCAATAGGCAATAAAATTCACAATGAGTCTGTTTATATATCTTATAACTGGTCTGCAAAATGGGTTCTTTTTTTCGCATTCTTGATAGTGACTATTTCTAATTTCCCAGAAGTCTACTTTTACGCAATGACATTTTTTATTGTTACAAATCTTTTCTTTAAACCTACTTCAAAAATGGTGACAGCATAATGGCATCAGCATACGGAGTAGAGCATGTCGTCGGAGCAGCCTGTAAACAACCAGAGCTGACCGTTACTGGATATATCCAACATCATCTTACCAACCTTACTCTTGGAAGACTTCCATACGAATCAGAGGTTTGGACTTGTAACGCAGATAGTTATGTTTGGGATATGCCAAAAGTAGTACCTGCAGATACATGGACTTTTGCACACGGATCTAGCCAAGCAGCTGATATGGGTTTTTGGGCTCTTCATGTAGATTCAATAGGATGGTCAATTTTTCTTGGAATAGTCTTTATTACAATATTTAGATTCGCCATAGCGAAAAACACAGACACACCAACAGGGCTGCAAAATTTTGTAGAAATGTGCGTAGAGTTTGTTAATGATAATGTTCAAAGTATATTTACCTCGGCTAAAAATCCTTTAATAGGGCCTTTAGCGCTAACTATTATGGTTTGGGTATTTCTGATGAACTTAATGGACCTTGTTCCAGTAGACTTCCTGCCCGAGCTAGCAAAAGCTGCCGGCCTAGAATATTTTAAAGTTGTACCAACGACAGATCCAAACATCACATTAGGAATGGCACTTGGTGTATTTATTCTAATCATCTATTACAGCATTACTGTCAAAGGACTAAAAAACTTTGTAGCCGAATTAACTCTGCATCCTTTTGGAAAATGGTTAATGCCAGTTAACTTTATTTTAGAAATGGTTAACTTTTTAGCTAAACCAATATCCCTAGGTTTAAGATTGTTTGGAAATCTTTACGCAGGAGAGATGATATTTATTCTAATTGCACTAATGCTATTCTTTAGCTCTTTTGCAATTGGTATGATGGGCTTTGGTTTGCATTTATTATGGGCACTATTTCATATTTTGATATTAGCCCTACAGTCGTTTATTTTTATGGTGTTAACTATTGTTTATTTAGCAATGGCGCACGAAACAGAAGATCATTAATAGATCTGATTAACTTGAAAGGAGAGTGATATGGAATATAGTATTTTAGCCGCAGCGATAATCGTTGGACTTGGAGCCGTTGGAGCTGCAATTGGAGTGGGTGTTTTAGGAAGTAAGTATATCGAAGGTGTTGCAAGACAGCCTGAATTAATACCATTACTTAGAACTCAGTTTTTTATTGTTATGGGTCTTGTTGATGCTGTACCAATGATCGGTGTTGGTCTGGGTATGTACATGCTTTTTGCTATATAGAAAAACATGAATATTAACGCCACCCTGATTGCCCAGGCACTAGTTTTTGTAGTGTTTGTAGCTATATGTTGGAAATACGTATGGCCTCCAATCATCTCAATTATGGAAGAGAGAGAGAAAAGAATCTCGGATGGTTTAGAGGCGGCAAAAAAAGCAGATGATTCATTAGAAGAGGCAAAATTAGCCTTTGATAAAGAACTAGATCAAGCTAAATCAGAGGCAGCTGGAATTCTTGAAAAAGCTAATGCAAGAGCATCTCAAATTGTTGGGGATGCATCATCTAAAGCAGAAGCTGAAGCAGAGAAAATAATGACCTCGGCATCTACAACCATTGAAAATGAAACTAATAAAGCTAAAGAAGAATTAAGACAGCAAATGTCTGAGATTATCATTGATACAACTCAAAAGATTCTTGGCGATGAAATTTCACCAGAAAAGCATGATGCTATTCTGAAAAAGGCAGCTGAGGAGCTTTAGACAATGATTGAGTTAACTCCACTCGCAAGACCTTATGCAAAAGCCCTGTTTGCAACTGCGCTTGAGATTGAGAAATTAGAAGATATGGCTAATGAACTAAAAATCATGGCCATTGTTTCTGAATCTGTGGAAGTAACTAACACTATTGAGAATCCAACACTGTCGAGACAGCAACTGGTAGATACATTGGTTAATCTTTTTGAAGATAGTATTACTGATACATCAAAAAGACTTCTTTCTATTTTGGCAGAAAACAAAAGATTAAATCTTCTTCAGCCAATTTATTCGATCTATCAAGAGCTTCTTGAGAACCACAAAGAACAGAATTCTATCGAGGTGTTTGTGGCAACTGCACCAAGCGACGAAGCCAGAGAGGGCATTGAGAAAAAGCTCAGATCTTCTTATGGCAATGATGCAAATATATATTTTTCAGAAGACCCAAAGTTAATGGGCGGTTTATCTATAAAGGTAGGCGATGAAACACTAGATCTTTCCATAAGAGGAAAGGTTAACAAGCTTGTAAACCAATTAAATTTTTAAGGTGAAAAAATGAGTCAATTAAACCCATCAGAAATTTCCAGCGTATTAAAAGAAAAAATCGCTGGTCTTGATCTTTCAGCAGAAAGAAAAAATGAAGGAATTATCGTAAGTGTCTCTGACGGAATTGTAAGAATACATGGCATGGGCGATGTTATGTACGGTGAAATTATAGAATTTGAAAACGGATCAAAAGGAATGGCTCTTAACTTAGAGCAAGATTCAGTTGGTGCTGTTGTTCTAGGCGATTACCTAGAACTTGTTGAAGGACAGAAAGTTGTCTGCACAGGAAAGGTTTTAGAAGTACCTGTTGGAGAAGCCTTACTTGGAAGAGTGGTTAATACTTTAGGTGTTCCAATTGATGGTAAGGGTGAAATAAAAGCAGAAAGAATGGCTCCTGTTGAAGTCGTTGCCCCTGGAGTTATTGCTCGTCAATCAGTTGATCAGCCAGTTCAAATTGGCTTAAAAGCTGTTGATGCGATGGTGCCAATTGGAAGAGGACAAAGAGAGCTTATTATCGGAGATAGACAAACAGGTAAAACAGCTGTTGCCGTTGATGCGATTATTAACCAAAAAGGCACAGGCGTTAAATGTATATATGTTGCTATAGGACAAAAGCAGTCCACTGTAGCGAACGTTGTTAGAAAATTAGAAGAATATGGCGCTATGGAACATACAATTGTTGTTTCAGCTACAGCTGCAGATCCAGCACCTATGCAATATTTATCTGCTTATTCAGGATGCTCAATGGGTGAGTACTTTAGAGATAAAGGCGAGGATGCATTAATTGTTTACGACGATCTTTCAAAACAAGCGGTAGCATATAGACAGGTTTCTTTACTATTAAAAAGGCCTCCTGGAAGGGAAGCATATCCTGGAGATGTTTTCTATCTTCATTCAAGACTTTTAGAGAGAGCGGCTAGAGTAAATGCGGAATATGTTGAAAAAGCTACTGGTGGAAAAGTAAAAGGAAAAACAGGCTCTTTAACAGCACTTCCTATTATCGAAACATTAGCTGGCGACGTATCAGCATTTGTTCCAACTAACGTAATTTCGATTACAGATGGTCAGATTTATCTAGAAACAGAATTATTTAATTCAGGCATTAGGCCAGCTATTAACCCAGGTCTTTCAGTATCTAGGGTTGGTGGAGCAGCACAAACAAAGATAATGAAAAAATTAGCCGGTGGTGTAAGAACTGCGTTAGCTCAATATCGTGAACTAGCAGCATTCTCACAGTTTGCCTCTGATTTAGATGACGCTACTAAACTTCAGCTTGCAAACGGTAAGGCATTTACCGAGCTTTTAAAACAGAAACAATATGCTCCTATGAGTGTTGCACAACAGGCATTAAGCCTGTTTGCAGCTGACAGAGGGTACATGGGTGACGTTGAGGTTGATAAGATCCTAGCCTTCGAAGAAGCATTACACGGTTACTTAACTTCAGAAAAAGCTGAATTAGAGCAACAGATAAATACAACAGGCGACTGGAATGATGACATTGAAAGTCAATTCACAGCTCTTGTTGAAGACTTTAAGAAAACACAAACTTTTTAATTTATAAAAGAAATGGCTAACACTAAAGAAGTAAGAAAGCAGATTGCGAGCATTAAAGGCACGCAAAAGATTACTTCAGCTATGGAGATGGTTGCTGCGAGTAAGATGAAGAAAACTCAAGACAGCATGCTTGAAGGAAGACCTTATTCTTTAAAAATTAAAGATGTGATAGCTCATATAGCATCTGCTAGTTCAGAGTACCCACATCCTTTTTACCAAGAAAGAACTCCGAAAAAAGCTTGTTTTATTGTTATCTCTTCAGATAAAGGTCTGTGCGGCGGTTTAAACACTAATTTATTTAGACAGGTAATAAATAAGTCAGCTGAATTAAATAAAGAAGGCATAGAGTCTTGCTTTGCTTTAGTTGGAACAAAGGCAGCTTCATTCTTTAAGGGTGTTGGTGGTCAGGTTGTAGCTGTTGCCGACAAACTTGGTGATAAGCCAAACCCAGATGATCTTATTGGGCTAACGAAAGTTGCTCTAGACATGCACAAGAATGGGGATATTGATCAGGTTTATTTATGCTCAAATAGTTTTGTAAACACTATGACGCAAAAACCAGGTGTTCAGCAGTTAATTCCATTAGCGCCAGCTGAACAGGATGAATTAATTTCGACACACTGGGATTATATTTATGAGCCAGAGGCAAAAGAACTTTTAGACGGCTTGTTAACTAGGTACATAGAGTCCTTGGTTTATCAGGCAGTGGTAGAAAATAATGCATGTGAACAGGCAGCAAAAATGATTGCCATGAAAAGTGCAACGGATAATGCAGGTGACTTGATTAAAGAATTAGAACTTTTATATAACAACGTAAGACAAGCGGCTATTACTCAGGAACTTTCTGAGATAGTTGGCGGCGCAGCAGCAGTTTAAGGAGAAAATTATGAGCAACGGATTAGTTACACAGATTATTGGAGCGGTTATCGATGTCGAATTTGATAAAGATAATATCCCAAAGATATATGAAGCTTTATTGATTGACGAGAGCGGAACAACTCTTGAAGTTCAACAGCAATTAGGCGACGGTATTGTTAGAACAATTGCAATGGGAGTAACTGAGGGTCTTAAAAGGGGCTTAGTTGTTTCAAGAACAAACGCACCTATATCAGTTCCTGTTGGAGAGAAAACACTAGGCAGAATCATGGATGTTCTAGGTAATCCTATAGACGAGAAGGGGCCTATTGGCGAACAAGACAGAATGCCAATTCACAGAAAACCTCCTAGTTATACAGATCAATCTTCATCTAATGAGCTTTTAGAAACAGGTATTAAAGTTATCGATCTAATGTGTCCATTTGCTAAAGGTGGAAAAGTTGGACTATTCGGTGGAGCTGGTGTTGGTAAGACAGTTAACATGATGGAGTTAATCAACAATATCGCCTTACAACATTCAGGACTTTCTGTTTTCACTGGAGTTGGAGAAAGAACTAGAGAAGGTAATGACTTTTATTACGAAATGCAGGAATCTGGAGTTGTAAACGTAGAGAACCCTGAGATGTCAAAAGTTGCCATGGTTTACGGCCAAATGAATGAGCCTCCAGGAAATAGATTAAGAGTGGCCTTAACAGGTCTTACAATGGCTGAGAAATTTAGGGATGATGGAAAAGATGTTCTTTTATTCATCGACAACATCTACCGTTATACATTAGCCGGTGTTGAGGTATCAGCACTGTTGGGAAGAATGCCTTCAGCAGTTGGATACCAGCCAACACTAGCTGAAGAAATGGGCGCGCTTCAAGAAAGAATTACATCAACTAAGTCAGGATCGATTACTTCGATTCAGGCTGTTTATGTTCCAGCTGATGATTTAACAGATCCATCTCCAGCAACTACTTTTGCTCATTTGGATGCAACAGTTGTTCTTTCAAGACAAATATCAGAATTAGGTATTTATCCTGCTGTGGATCCTCTTGATTCTACAAGCAGACAGTTAGACCCTTTTGTTGTTGGTGAAGAGCATTACGCAGTAGCACAAGGAGTTCAAAAAATATTACAAAGATATAATGAGCTAAAAGATATTATTGCTATTCTTGGAATGGATGAGTTATCAGAAGAGGATAAAGGGCTAGTTGCAAGAGCACGTAAGGCTCAGAAATTCTTATCACAGCCTTTCTTCGTTGCTGAAATATTTACAGGAACACCAGGAAAATACGTATCTTTAGAAGATACTATTAAAGCCTTTAAAGGCTTGCTAGTAGGGGATTACGATCATTTACCAGAACAAGCTTTCTACATGGTTGGAACTATTGAAGAAGCAGTAGAAAAGGCTAAGACTCTATAAGTATGAGTACTATTAAGATCAGCATAGTGTCCTCAAGTGAGGAAATTTATTCCGGTGAAGCCACTATGGTTTTCGCTACAGGATCACTTGGTGAGCTTGGTATTGCCCCTGGTCATACGCCTCTTTTAACTGGACTAGCTCCAGGACCAGTAAGAGTTCAGAACGGCTCCGAAGAAGAAGCGTTTTACTGTTCAGGCGGTTTTATAGAAATTCAGCCTGATTTAGTTACCGTTTTATCGGACACAGCAGAAAGAGCAGACAGTTTAGATGAATCCGAAGCCATTAAAGCTAAAGAAGCAGCAGAACAAGATCTTGCCAACAAAGACGCTACTTTAGACTATGCAAAAGCATCAGCTCAACTAGCCGAAGCTGTAGCAAGACTAAAAACTATTCAAAAACTACGCAAAAACCAGTAAGGTATTCATTTACCTTTAAAAATATTGTGAGCGTACATACCATAATACTTGCAGCCGGCCACGGCTCAAGAATGAAATCTAAAAAAGCAAAAGTCTTACAGCAGATTGGTGGAACCTCTATGCTTGAGAAGATTTGTTATACAGCAGGGGCTGTAAGTTCAGATATAACCTTAGTAGTGGGCTTTGATAAAGAGTCTGTTTTAGAAGAGGCTGGTAACTATAATCTAAATATAACATCGAGCCTTCAACCCAAGCCAATAGGAACAGGTGATGCTGTTAGGTGTGGGCTAGACAAGGTAAAAGATCATTCAAAGGTCTTAGTCTTGTATGGAGATGTTCCGCTTATTAGAAAAGAAACACTACAAAATTTAATAGAAAGCTCTGACTCAGGACTGTCAATTTTGACAACCGTTCTTGATAGGCCATTTGGCTATGGAAGGGTAAAGACAAATGATAATAATGAAGCCCTTGAGATAGTTGAAGAAAAAGATGCTACAGACGAAGAGAGGCAGATTCAAGAAATTTTTACAGGCGTACTTTGTGGCTCAAAAGCCTTAATAGAAGAAGGACTTTCTAAAATAACTAACAATAATGCGGCCGGTGAGTTTTACTTAACAGATTTAGTTTCTATAATTAATGAAAAAGGGATTAGAATTAATACATACAAGGCTTCAAACGATGAAGTTAAGGGTGCAAACAGCAAACAAGAACTCGAACAATTAGAGACCACATACAGAGCAATGAAAGCAGAAGACCTATTTGAAAAAGGAATTACTATTACCGATGCCTCAAGACTTGATGTTAGAGGAAGTGTAGAGTGCGGAAGAGATTGCTCTATTGACGTAAATGTAATCCTCGAGGGTAATATTATCCTTGGCGATAATGTATCTATTGGCCCTAATTCTATTCTTAAAAATACAAGCATAGGCAGCAATACAAAAATAGAAGCTTTTTCTCATATAGACGGAGCTAAGATTGGAGATAATTGCGTTATCGGACCTTATGCAAGATTACGAGAAGGCAGCCAAATTGAGAGCTCAGCTAAGGTTGGAAATTTTGTAGAGACCAAGAACTCAACGCTTGG
>CAJXAZ010000029.1 GCA_913050015.1 uncultured Gammaproteobacteria bacterium | reverse complement strand
TCTTCCTCATCAAGGACCAATGTCACATCCCCTTTAAGTAAAATAATATAGTCTATTGTTTCTGTTTTATGCATTGCATGATGTTTTGAGGTATCTATTCTATGGTGAGCAGCGCCTATTTTTTCAAAAGCGTCAGCAGCTATTTCTTGCAACACCTCCATCGGAATACCCTCTGGAGTAGGGTTTATTTGAAAGTACCTGAATTTTGATCCATTTTTTGGAGGAGATAAAACAATGTCATCATCAGCTCTGTCTATTGCATCAGTTGTATTAATAACATTTCCATCTGTATTCCAGATTTCGAACAAACCTCCAACATCCTCTCCAATAGATCTTGCAGGAGGGCCGTCTAAAATAACTATAGATTTCCCATCTTGGTTATGTCCTGTAATTATTCTTCGCATTAATATTCTCCTATGTTAGATGCCAGCATTTTAAAATTATTAAAATGATTTAAATAAAGTTTTGATATTTGAGATTATGGAAGGATTTCCCTTAAAGCTTTTTATGGATTCATCTGGCTTATTCCAATCGTGCGCTGAATCGGTGAAAAAATTAGAATCAACTTTTATCCAGCTTGAATCATTTAATGTCCCAGCTTTAATATATTGAATATGTGGAATTTCTTTTGCATAGCTTAAAACCCCTGATCCGCAGTTCTCACAAAAACCTCTTCTTACATGAGATCCAGATGATCCCTTAACTTCATAGAATTTTGGTGTTCCTTGCATCTCTATGTGTTTTTTTGCAACAAATAAAATTGTTGCCTTTCCTGAGCCTGTAGATCTTTGACAATCGCTACAGTAACAATGATGAGCCGATATAAGATTATCTCTATCAAAGGAATAGGATATATCTCCACATTGACATTTACCTGATTCAATCATTATTCATTTATCCCATCTTTTAGTAAGTTAGATTTATTTTGCCATAATCTAAAAAATAAAAACAATCATGACCATCAGTAGTTAAAATTACTGGAAGCCAGCTGGGCATTTGATATAGTTATACATTGCAAACTCAATGAGATTTTAAAAATGGATTACACAACCTACATAATCGGTAACCTTGTATTCATTGGACTTCTTTATTGGGCAGTTAAAGATAATATTAAATAATTAAATAAGGAAACATCATGACTAAATGGAAATTCGCTATTATGTTAATACTATCTTTGCTACTGCCAGTTGCTTTTATTAGATATTTTATAGGCTATTAAAAGATACCCAATCAAAGTCTTTTCCTTGAACTGTAACTAAATTAATAGAATCTGTTGGTGGTAATAAAATATTAGATGGTTGATGTCCTTCCTTAAAAAATAAGCTAATCTATTGGGTATGAGCGAATACCCAAACAAAGAACGTTTGATAAATAACCTACTATCTGGACTTGGGGCATTTCTTTGCATTAGCTTTTTAGCATTCTTAAATTTATCAGACTATGGAAGTGTTTGGTTAATTCCTCCTTTTGGAGCAAGCATGGTTTTGGTGATGGCAGTTCATGAAAGTCCTCTAGCTCAGCCAAAAAATATTCTATTAGGTCATATTCTTTCTGCTATGAGTGGAGTTCTAATATTTTCACTTATGGGTACTACATTTATTTCTATAGGTTTGTCTGTGGGTTTGGCTGTTTTTGTTATGGCTAGTTTTAATATTATTCATCCACCAGCAGGTGCAAATCCAATTATTGCAGTACTTGGTGGGAAGGGCTTAAGTTTTGTTATTCTCCCAGTTGCTGTGGGCGCATTATTCATTGTGCTATTCGCGATCATCTACAGCAAAATAATTGGGAGAAAATATCCGTCAACCTCAGCATGATTAAATTAAACGATTTACTCACCAACCATATCCGTAATTGGAAAATGGCTTGGTTTGGTTTAATTTTCTGGGGCAGTGTTTTAAATGCTTTAGCCTTAAATTTTGGCTACAGTGACTACTCTGTATTATGTTTCTTTTGCGGTTTTATAATTGGTTTAATAGCTAAAGTTAGAGGGACTTGGCTATGGAAGATTTAAATATAGCTGATGAATTTTCTTTTGATAAAGAAAAAGAGATAGCAAGATCATTTTCTAAACGCTTTCAATGGGAAATGATCCTGATTGGAGTTGGTCAAGCATTAGTATGGCTTTCATTATGGCCATTGGTAATTTTTAATATTATTCCTTTGTGGGTTGGCTTTATCGTCGCTACTCTTTGCGCTTGCCTTGCTTATTTACCATCCCATGAGGCTCAGCACGGAAACTATTCAAGAGGAAATCCAAAAAGACGATGGATAGATTCTTTTGTAAGCCACTTTTCATTAATGACTTTAGCTTTTCCGCACGATCTTTTGAGATGTACGCATATGAAACATCATGCATACACCAATGATCCAATCAAGGATGTTGATTACGATACCGCCACAGCTAAATCTTTTTTTGAAGTAGTTGTTAGAATTCAAGAGGGCGCAACTAAATATGAAGAATTTGCTGAAATCTACAAAGACGACGCATCTTTTATGAGGTCTTTTAATAAAGGAGTGCTTATTGGAGTGGGTTACAGGGTTGCTCTTCTTACACTAGTTGTTATCTTTCCATTACAAACTTTATTACTTTGGTGGCTGCCTGGTAAGCTTGGCACTATATATACTTCAACTTTCTTTAGCTGGTACCCGCATTATCAAACTGAAATAGGCCGTTACAAAAATACTAGGTTTTGGAGCCATTTAGTCCCTAGATATTTTAATCACTCTATGCAACTTCACTTCATTCACCACCTTCATCCTGGCATTGGTCATTTTGATGAACCCAAAGCTATAGAGGCACTAAAACCTTTTTTGATAGCCAGGCAGGTCCCCGGCGCTGAAGATATCCCAGCAAGAGTTTCATTAAATCCGCTTATTACAACTTAAAACTAAATATTCCTTTTTCTTGTTTTTTTAAAAAAACTCTGTTCTATTAAAGGTAGTTAATCTTTTATAAACAAAAATATGAAAATTTTATGCGTACTTTATGATGATCCAAAAACTGGAATGCCTGAGCAATATGCTCGAGATGATTTACCTAAGTTAGATAAATATCCCGATGGCATGACCTTGCCTTCTCCAAAAGGTATTGATTTTAATCCTGGTGAACTTCTTGGTTGTGTTTCTGGTGAATTAGGGCTTAGAAAATTCTTAGAGGATGCTGGACATACTCTTGTAGTTACTTCTGATAAAGACGGAGAGGGATGTGAGGCAGACAGAGAGCTAGTTGATGCTGATATCGTTATTTCTCAACCTTTCTTCCCATACTACTTAACCAGAAAAGGCATGGAGTCAGCTCCAAATCTTAAGATGGCAATTACTGCTGGTATTGGGTCAGATCACGTTGATCTTCAAGCAGCTATGGATAACAAAGTAGATGTGGTTGAAGTTACTTACTGTAATTCAAGATCTGTTGCTGAGCACATAGTCATGATGATCCTTTCTATGGTTCGTGATTATCATACCCAACATAGAATTGTTAACGAAGGCGGCTGGAACATAGCTGATGCAGTTCAAAGATCTTATGATGTTGAAGGCATGCATATTGGTACGGTTGCTGCTGGAAGAATAGGCCTAGATGTTCTAAGAAAGATGAAACCATTTGATACGCATCTTCATTACTTTGACAGACATAGATTGTCTACCGAAATAGAGCAAGAGCTTAATCTTACATTTCATGATTCAGTAGAGTCTTTAGTGGCTGTTTGTGACGTTGTTACTATCAATTGTCCCCTTCATCCAGAAACTGAAAATCTCTTTAATGATGAGTTAATTGGGAAGATGAAACGAGGCGCTACATTGATTAATACTGCTAGAGGAAAAATCTGCGATAAAGATGCTGTTGCAAGAGCTCTAGAGTCAGGACAATTAAGCGGTTACGCTGGTGATGTATGGTTCCCTCAACCCGCACCAAATGATCATGTTTGGAGAACAATGCCCAATCACGGAATGACCCCACATACTTCAGGAACATCTTTATCTGCTCAAGCTAGATATGCTGCTGGTGTAAAAGAAATATTAGAATGCTTCTTTGACGGCACGCCAATAAGAGATCCATATTTAATTGTTCAAGATGGAGATCTAGCAGGAATGGGAGCTCACTCTTATAGTAAAGGTACTGCAACAGACGGCTCTGAAGAAGCAGCGGAATATAAGAAGTAAAAAGTATTTACTTGTAAGGTATAAATATACCGAATCAATTTACTCTAAAAAACATTGTCCTGATAAAGGCTACAGAGCTTTGGAACAAGTAAAGCATTAAGCAGATTATATATATTTGAGATGGGTTAGAGAAATTGGTCGTTATCATTAATAACGAAAGAATAAATATGATTGATAAAAGCCCTGTTTGAAATAGATACAATCTAATTGGAAAAATATCTTTATGCCCCAGTCTTCTTAGACTAAGCATTTTTCTTGGAAATACTATTAATCCCATTACAGAATAGATACTTACAATCCAAAAACAAATCATCCAGGCAGCTTCAAAATTTTGATCACTAAATATAGCAAAAGGAATAATTGATCCGAACATAGCTCCAAATGCTGAATACGTTAAAAGCTGTACTCTAAAATTATCTGGCTCTGAAAACCCCTCTGATGTTCTGCTTAAGCCAATCAGTATTGCTGAAAAGCCTATTATGCCAAGAGCTATTTGCCCTATTAATTGAAATGCATCAAAATTTGGTTCCACTTAAAATACCCCTATTAAAAATCTTTAATTAAAATAATATCCACTCTTTTGCCTAATTAATAGCTGGCATTAAATAAGTTATAAAATCTCTGTAAAACTTCACAAATTAAAGTCTATTGCAGATATGTAAATTACCCTAATACAAAAGAGCTTGAACTAAATAATATAGAACATATATTAAGAAAATTATGAACAAAAATTACACAAAAACAATTTGTTTTAGGTATAGTTGCTAAAAATATTTAGGTAATATTATGATAAACGACATCAATGAAAGTAATAAAGATAGCTCTTTTCCAAGTAAGCTATCTATTCTTGCTCAAGAGCTTAGATCGGAGAAGAAGCGTCTTCAACAAGACCTTGATGAGCTACAAAGCGATTATGATGACGTAAAGCCAATGACACCGACAGGAACTCCTGATTGGTATGTTAAGTGGACGGCAATGCTCCTCGGTGTGGCCGGTATATTCACCATGAGTGCTGGGTTTGTTATTTGGGGGCAGGTTGCATATGTGTTGTCTAGTTGCGGATGGGTTTACGTTGGTATGCAATGGAGTGATCGTGCAATTATGATTGGTTCTGCTATTAGCGGAACTGCGGTGATGATGAGCATGGTAACAGGACTATAATCTATTCAGTATTTGAAAATTACACTGATTATCGAGTTTATAAATTTAACAAAGGATGCATTAAATGGAATCACTACAAGAGCATTTAAGTCTCAGACCTAATACAAAGTATTTTTTAGCAAAGACAGAGGATCAATCAACTGAACAATGGATTGAAAATCTAGAAGAAGACGCTGGAATTTTATATTTCTTTAGTAGGGGGCATCTTTATAGAGATGTACTTAAGCTTAATGATAAAGATATAGGCAAGCTATTTGACTTTCATGTTCATTGCTCAGATGAGCCACAATACAAGCTGCTGAGACATCTTATGATGTTTCATCTCTTAGAGGATAAAGTTCAGGTACAAAGAACTTTAGAGATAAACAAGGCATCTGAAGAGTGCAGGAAGCTTCTTGGTACATTAAGAAAGCTCGATACCAAAGGCGATAAAAGTAATGTTGTTAGATATCTTTCTGAAACTCTCTATTATCAAGGGCTATCAGTCGATACTATTGTCGATCGATTAATCAAACTTGATCTATTGCCTGAGTTCAGTGATGACGAAGCCAAGAGTTCACTTCATGAATCTCACTCTAAAATAATCTATGGTTATAAGAAAGATTTTAGCTTTGTTCGTAAAGAAGATATGGTTAGTAAGGTTGATTTTACGCAGTTACAACAAGAGATAGACCCGCATAAATTTGATGAATTAAAAGGCGATAAAGCTCGAGATTTAGATCAAAATTAGACACAGAAATGGTTTAGAGTATTTAGAATAAACTAGAGCGTTTGATATAGTTATTTAAATTATTAAGGAGATCTCGTGGATTTTAAGAAATGGAATATCGTACTTCATACCTGTTTTACTATCTGTATTACTGTATTGATAATGCAGAGCATTGAGCAGCAATCGCAGATCAATAAATTCTACAAGGAATTTGATAATATAAATAAACTATCTATAGAAGAATCCTATATGGGATACATTGAACAATTTATAGCTGACGATTTTGAAGCTATTGCTAGTTATTTTTCACCTCCAGTAAGTTTTAATGGAAATATTGCTGAAACAAAAGAAGATGTAATAAATCACTATAAAAATATGAAAGCAAATATTCAAGATGGATATGCTTATAGTGTTGTAGATAAAATAAAAGTTTATAGCCCAAAGGGAGATGACTCATATTTACTCTGTTCAGAATTTACAAGATATAACTCAAATGACGAAATAATTTTTGAGGGAGCTGCAAATTATATTTACGAACAACCTATTAGTAGCTTTAAAATGAAGTCATTAGAGATGGCATATTACGGCTGTCCAGATACTCGATTACCGCAATAAATAATATATCTTCAATGAGAGGTAATATTACATATTACGATTTCAAAGTTACAATGATTATCAAGTTCATTAATTTAATATAGGAAATTTTAATGCGTAATGAAACAGACCAGGTAGAGATTGAACAAGTTCCAGTATTTAAAGCTAGTGAGCAAGACATAGAGCAATTCTTAAAAGACCTTTTTGGTTATTGCGTTCGTTTACATAATCATATTAAAGGCTATGACTCTTTAGGATTTCCTAACGAACTAGCTGTTGAACTCTTTACATATCTGGTTAAAAACTCTAATGAACCTCAGTACAACTTAATGAGAACAATAACCCTTGCTAGAGGCTCTATAGAAGATGGTGGTGCTGAAAGTGATGCTTCTAAAAAGATTGTAGCTGAAGTTTTTTCTGAGATAGAGCGCCTTAAATTTTATGTTAATAAACTTAAAGCTATGACCTATGAAGATCTTTCTATAAGAGCTATAGCTGAGTTTCATTATATGGATGGCTTAACAGTTAATGAGATTACAGACGAGCTTATAGCGCTTGAGATCTTGCATGAATACAGCAGAGATGAAAAGAAAGATTCATTGCTTTATAGTCATAGAAAGCAAATATCAAAATATGTCAGTTCATTCAAGGATTATGATGCGCAAACTGATTTGTTAATACATGATGACGAAGTGTAAATTACCCTTATAAAAAAGGGCTGTAACTAAAAAATAAGGGGAAAATATGAAGGGTAACTATAGAATTATATGTGCATTGACTGCATGGGTAGTCTTATTTTCTAGATTTGCTGATATGTTGATAATCGGTGAGCAAAGTAGTATTGCTGAAACATTGTTTATCTATTTTGGGTATTTCACAGTTTGGGCTAACATCCTTATTGCACTTGCGTTTACCGCGCCATTCCTTAACCCAGATAGAAAGTTATCTAATTTTTTCATGCGTCCTGCAGTTCGTGCAGCTCTCGCATCATATATTCTTATGGTATCCGTTGTTTATCATATGTTGATTGTTCCTTATTGGAACCCTCAAGGTTTCACTTGGTTGACCGCTACAGGCTTAAATACCGTCATGCCCATTCTTTATATTATTGATTGGTTATTCTTTGCTGAAAAGCGCCCGATTTTCTATAAACATCTTCCATATTGGCTCATATTTCCTGCCGTATATGGAGTGACATCGATTATAAGAGGGCTATTAACCAATGTTTACCCTTATCCATTTTTAAACGTAACTGATCTAGGTATTGGAAATGTATTGTTCAATATGTTCGGATTAGTTGCAGTTTTTGCTGTGGTTGGACCTATTTTTATAGCGGTAGCACATCTGATTTCTGATAAAACTAAAATTTAGTAAGCTAAAAATGAATACTATTTCTGGTATGTCTTATTAAAGACTAAGAATCTCATAACAACCAAGAATGCTACTATTTGTAAAAAAGTATACTCATCAGCAAAAAACCAGTTACCAACACCGACAGGTATAAATAGAATGATTGACCATCTTAAAATAGTATCTATTTGATTCATTTGCTCTTCCATGGGTTGCAGTATACACATCATACCAAACGCTGTATTTACCCCCCCCAATATATAAAAAACTAGATATATCTTCTAAACTCGTAAAAGGTTCTCCTAATATTTAAACCTAAAGAAGAAATGAAAAGGATTTTAGATTAATAAAATCAAGTTAACAGGAGATTTTTGCATGTTTTGATAGTATGTTTTTGTAAACCAGTATGTTTTTATTGTCTACTTGTTTTAATCACACTAGGCGACTTATCATAATAAAAATAATTCTATTGGAAGTATAGTGATAAGAAATTTAATGAAGAGATTTTTAAAATCTGCCTCTATGGTTAAAGAGCAAGAGGTAAGGGCTGTAATTTTCTCATTTTTATTTGTTGTTCTGTTGATGTCGGCCTACTATATTTTGCGACCAGTGCGCGATTCTATGGCCAGTGATTGGACTGATGCAGAAGTAAGTTGGTTATGGACGATGAACTTTTTTATCAGCACTGCAATCGTTGCTCTATATGGCATTATGGTTTCAAAGTTTCGCTTTCGACTATTGGTGCCAGCTATGTACGGTATCTTTGCAGCATCATTCATTATTTTTTACATCCTAGGATCTATATCTGAAGATCGAACCTTAATTGATAAAACATTTTATGTTTGGGTAAGTGTATTTAGTCTTTTTAATATTTCAATTTTTTGGAGCTTTATGTCAGAGCTGTTCAGTAAAGAACAGTCAGGCAGACTATTTGGTATTATTGCCGTTGGCGCCAGTGTAGGCGGTCTCATAGGTCCATCTATAACTGCATTTTTTTCAGTCTCCTTGGGTACCGACAAGTTAATGTTGATTGCGAGCATGATGCTATTGATTCCGATCCCGATTATTTTTCATCTTCAATCACTAAAGGTAAAAGACTTAAATAACGAAAAATTAGATTCAGCTACTATTAATCAATCAATTGGCGGTAACCCATTTGCAGGTTTTAAGATGTTTTTTTCAAACCCTTATCTGCTGTCGATTGGTCTATTTATTTTTCTATATACCGGTATTAGCTCATTTGTTTATTTCGAATTAAAAAATCTACTCAGCGATTTTAGCCGTCCTGAGCGCTCTGTGATTTGGGCACAAATGGATCTTGCAGTTAATATTTTAGCAATCTCTACTGGGCTATTTGCAACGGGTCGTATTGTTACTAAATTTGGTATGCCTGCAACTATTGCGATGGTTCCGGTAATGATTTGTATCGGTTTGCTAGTTCTGGCTATTTCACCTTTATTGGGAGTCGTAGTAATGCTACAGATTATTCGCCGTTCAGGTAATTATGCAGTGACTCGACCTGCTCGAGAAATGCTATTTACGCTTGTTGATCAAGAAACTCGCTTCAAAGCAAAACCTGTTATTGATATTGTTGCTTATCGCGGTGGCGATATGCTTATGGCTTGGCTGTTCACAGGACTTACGCAGGGTCTAGGTTTGGGTTTAGCAGCGGTAGCTGGTGTTGGAGCAGGAATAGCTGCGTTGTGGTCGCTTGTGGGTATCTATCTTGGACGATGGTTCGAGCGCGATAGTACTGAGCTTGAAGATTCAATAACATAGGATAATAGTCGGCAATTATTTGGTTGCATACAAGATTCATTTAAGGCATCGTAATACTGATTAAATTATCTACATTATAAAAATAACTAACGGATTAACATCATGAAAAATTTCTCTACTATTAAAACTTTTGCGCTTATTTTAGCTTTTAGCTCTTTTGCAATGGCCGATCATCATGCAAGCAATGAGCATAACTCTCAGACAAAATATATTGGCTATAGTCAGATTGGCAATCCTGCTGATGTTCTTGAGGTAAAGACAGAAGCCTCTCGTGAACTAAAGAGTGGCGAGGTTCGAGTCAAAGTATTAGCTGCGCCAATTAATCCTTCTGATGTATTACAGATAGCTGGTAACTACGGTGTTGCCTCTGTATTACCTGCTAGACCAGGTAGTGAGGGTATTGGACGGGTTATAGAAATATCTTCAGGGGTTAAAAGCTTAAAAGTAGGTCAATTAGTCCTTCTTGCTAGCGGTAATACCTGGGCAGAAGAATTAGTAGCTCCTGCTGCAGGCTTTTTACCACTTCCCAATCTAGGGCCTATTGGCGCTGATGTAATTGAGCAGCTCGCAATGTCAGCTGTAAACCCATTAACTGCATTACTAATGCTTACCTCATTCGCAGATATCGAAGAAGGTCAATGGATTGCGCAAAGCGCTGCTAACTCTGCCGTTGGTGGTTATGTCATTCAGCTCGCAAAACAGCGTGGTATCAAAACTGTTAATATTGTTCGTCGTGAAGGTTTGGCTGATGATCTTATGGCTAAAGGGGCAGATATTGTTTTAATTGATGGACCAGATCTTGCTGAGCAAATTGCTGAGGCAACAGGTAATGCACCAATTATGCTAGCACTAGATCCGGTGGGTGGCGATACCTATAGTCGTTTAGCTAATAGCCTAGGTTATGGCGGCACACTGGTTACCTATGGAGTGTTGTCGGGCAAGCCCGCAACTCTTAATACAGGAAGAGTTATTTTTAATGATACTCGTCTACGAGGCTTTTGGCTTTATAAGTGGTATCAGACAGCAACTATGCAGGATAAGCAGAATGCCTTTGGACAGTTAATTCCTCTTATTGCGAATGGTACATTAAAAGCTAACATTGATTCACGTTTTACAGTTGATCAAATCAAACAAGCTGTTACCCGTGCTTCTGAAGGT
>CAJXAZ010000028.1 GCA_913050015.1 uncultured Gammaproteobacteria bacterium | reverse complement strand
AAATAAATTCTGTCATTTATATCTCTCTTAAAATAGTATTATCTAGCTTATAAATATGATCAAAGCTTTTTATAAAGTTATTATCATGAGTCGCTGTAACTAAAGCAATACCATGTTCCTTTGATATTTCAATTAATAAATCTTGAATAACTTTGGCATTATCAGTGTCTAGATTTCCAGTAGGCTCATCAAGGAAAATAATATTAGGATTATTTATAAGAGCCCTCGCAATAGCAACTCTTTGCTTCTCACCGCCAGACAACTTCCAAGGAAGATGACTAGTTCTTTTTGAAAGCCCAATTCGATCTATTAAGGTATTTGCTCTTTTGTTTAAAAGATCTTTATCACTATTAAGTATTTGACCAGGAAGAAGTATGTTCTCAAGAACTGTTAAGTCTTCTAAAAGATGATGAAATTGGTAAACAAAGCCATAGTTTTTTAATCGAAGCTTACTTAAGTCTTTGTTGCTAAGAGTTGTGGTTTCTTTGTTATTAAAAATGATACTACCAGAACAAGGCTTATCAAGAGAGGCTAACAAGTGAAGAAGTGTCGATTTACCAGCACCTGATGAACCAGAAATAGCTATGAGATCACCAGGACTCACAGAAATATTAATATCTCTTAAGACCTTAATCTCATCATCTTTCATAAAGAATGATTTATTAAGATTTATACAATCAAGATTATTCATGTCTAAGTATCTCCACAGGATTTAGCCTAGAGACTCTTAAGGCTGGTAGTAATGAGGATATAACGCTAAAAGTAAAAGAGATTAAGCAAATGCTAATGATTTGAGATGGATCAATGTGATATGGAAAATAGTTAATAAAATAAGCATCTAATAGGTTTCGCTGAAGCAGCCCCTCAAGAAATGTAATAAAGTTATTGATATTGAGTGTGGCTAGTAACCCTAGTATGACTCCGATAATTATTCCAATAAGACTAACTAATAGTCCTTGGAAAAAGAAAATCATTACCAAAAGACTATTGCTGGCTCCCAGAGTTTTAAGAATTCCTATCTCCCTTTCCTTTGCCTTAACTGTCATGACTATTGTTGATAAAACTAATATTGATGCCACTCCCACAATTAAAAATAACATTAAGCTTATTAATAGCTTTTCGAATTGAATAGCTTCAAATAGAGTTCCATGGGTTTGCTTCCATGATGAAGAAGAAAATTCTTGAATTGGAGCTTTTATATAACTAATTGACTGTCTTGCGATTACATCAGCCTCAAATAAATTGGATGTTCTTAGCCTTATTGATGATGTTTCATCTTCAAAGCCTTTAATTTTCTGAGCTAAGCTATGAGAGATTAATACTAGTGATTGATCAATTTCTGCTCTAAGTTCAAATATGCCCACTACTTTTAAAGAAACAGACCTTGGATATGAGCCTAGTAAAGAAGATCTTATATCAGAGGTTGTTATGGTTACAGTGTCGCCAATGAAGGCGCCTAGATGAGCAGACAGCCATGAACCTAAAATAATTGAATTTTTCTCTTCTAAAGAATCTATAGAGCCATAAACCATATAATCAGGCAGGATAGACATTTCACCCTCTGAAGCTATATCAATACCTGTTATAGAGACACCCCTAGCAGTTGAGCCATAGGAAATTAGGCCTTGAAGTGAAATATAAGGTGCTGCTTGAATAATATTTTCATCTTCTTTTAATTCATTAATTATTTGAGGGTAATTAGTGATTGGTTTATTTGAATGAATAAGTGCATGAGGAACAACGCCTAGAATTCTATCTTGCAGCTCTTTTTCAAAACCATTCATTACCGACATGACGATGATTAAGCTTGAAACGCCAATACTAAGTCCAATGACGGCAAGTAGTGATGTAAAAGAAAAAGCTCCGCCTTTACTTGATCTGAAGTACTTAAAAGCTAGCTTTAGAGGAAGAGAAAACACAAAAATTTATTTTAATAAGGTCTTTAATACCTTCTCAATGCTTCCTTTGTAAGGAGGTCTTATAGCATCAAATAATTTATCAAATTTAAAACCGACATCTTTAAAAACAGCCCTTTGGTTAGAGAAGTTTTTAAACCCATCAAAGGAATGGTATCTGCCAATGCCAGAAGGACCTACTCCTCCAAAAGGAAGATCTTTCTGTTGAATATGGCCAACTACATTATTAATAGTAACCCCACCAGAGGAAGTATTATTTAAAATATTGGCTTGCTCATCTTTATTCGAACCAAAATAATATAAACCAAGAGGTCTATCCTTAGAGTTAATAAGTGCCAATGCTTCATTAATATTTTCGTAGGTTACTACCGGTAACACTGGTCCAAATATCTCTTCATGCATAACATTCATATCTTCAGTGGTATTAGTAATGACTGTTGGCGGAATCTTATAAAACTCTTGCTGACTGAAATCTTCATTTGATGGGTTTATCTGATTGATATGAGCACCCTTTTCTTTTGCGTCAGTAATAAGTGAATTGATTCTGTCGAAATGTCTTTCATTGATTATTGATGTGTAGTCTTCATTGTCTTTAATTGAAGGATAGAATTCCTTAACAGCATTTTCTACTTCAGAGATAAATTCGTCTTTTTTATCTTTATGTACCAAGACATAATCTGGAGCAAGGCATATCTGTCCTGCATTCAAGGTCTTTCCAAACATAATTCTTTTTGCAGATACCTTCATATCAGCACTATTTCCAATAACAACTGGGGATTTACCACCCAGTTCAAGCGTGACTGGAACTAAGTTTTGAGCAGCTGATTGCATGACATGCTTACCAACCTCTCCACTACCTGTATATAGCAAATGATCAAAGTGTAGTTTAGTGAATGCAGACCCAACCTCAGGGCCACCTAAAAATGTTGCAAACTCAGTTTCATCATAAGCCTTGTCGCATAAATCTTTCATTAGGGCTGCTGAGAGAGGAGTAAGTTCACTAGGCTTATGCATAACTTGATTGCCAGCAGCAAAGATAGCTGCAAGCGGTCCAAAACCAAGATTCATTGGAAAGTTCCATGGAGATATCATTCCCACAGTTCCAAGAGGCTCATAACTCACATATGACTTGGCTCCTAAGAGTCCCATTGGAAAGTTAGAATATCTTTTATCTACCTTAGTCCATTTTTTAATGTTTTTAATAGCATTATCTATCTCAGGAACAATTGTGTAAGCATCTGACATTAATGAAGCATTCTTTGATCTATTGCCGTAGTCAGAGTTTAAGGCCTCAACAAAGTCATATCTGTTATCCATAATTAAAGCTTTTAGTCTATTAAGTCTATCTACTCTAAGATCAAGAGAAGGCGCTCCTTCTTTTATAAAGTGTTTCTTCTGTGCACTTAAGACGCTATTCATTGTTTCGTATGTATTTTCCATAAAGTTTCCCGTTGTTATCTATCAGCCTTATCTTTGTTATTACTTGACCTTATCATGTTTCTCATTTGTTCCCAATCATCCTCAGACAATTTTGAGAGATTAGAAAAAGTCCCTCCACCAGTTAGATATTGAGCTCCATCGATTGCTATAGTTTGTCCAGTTAAGTACTCACAACCATCTGCCATCAAGAAGGTTGCTAGATTCTGTAACTCTTTCATTTCACCAACCCTTCCCATTGGGTTATCGCCCATTACACTTCCATCTTCTCCATTAGGATTTAGTCTCTCCCAGGCTCCTTTGGTTGGAAATGGTCCAGGTGCTATTGCGTTAACTTTAATTCCATATTGTCCCCACTCTGCTGCCAAAGATTGAGTCATCGCGTTAAGCCCAGATTTTGACATTGCTGATGGAACAACATAAGGAGAACCGGTCCATACCCAGGTAGCTAGAATAGAGATAATTGATCCCTTATGGTTTGATTCAATCCATCTTTTTCCTACCGACTGAGTCATGTAGAAAGTTCCATGGAAAACAATATTTGCTATAGCATCAAAGCCTTTATGTGAAAGATCTTTAGTTGGAGAGATAAAATTGCCTGCCGCATTATTAACAAGACCATCAAGCGGGCCTTCATCAAATATTCTTTGGATATAGCTATCAACATCTTGCGATGCTCTGATGTCTAAAGATTCATATGAAACCTTAACATCATATTTATCTTCAATTTCAGCAGCAGTATCCTTAAGCACATTCTCTCTTCTACCACAGATAAAAATATCTGCGCCATGCTCTGCATAATGAGTTGCCATTTCTTTACCAAGGCCTGTGCCACCGCCAGTGACAAGGATTCTTTTATTCTTTAATAAGTCATTCTTAAACATATAACACCTCTCAAAATTTCTATTTAATAATATCTTCTATTGCCTCAACCCATTTATCTGAGTAATTTAGCGACGGAACATAATCAAGGATTTCGCCGCCTGCATCGATAAATAACTCTTGATATTCATCTCCTATTTCTATAATTGTTTCTAAGCAATCAGATGTAAAGGCCGGTGAAAAAACTAGTACTTTCTTTTGTCCATTTTTTGCAAGATCCTCAAGAACTTTATCAGTAAATGGATCAAGCCACTTATTTGTAAGTCTAGATTGGAAAGATACTATGTATTTAGACTCATCTAAATTTAATTTGGATGCGAGAAGCTTTGTTGTCTCATACGTAGTTGCCTTGTAACAGAGCTTATTTAGATCAGTAATACCATCTTCACAATTATTATCAGAACACATGCTGTTCTCGTAAACGTCATCTACATGGCTATTTGGGACACCGTGATAGCTAAAAACAATCTTGTCATAACTAGAAAGGTCAAAATCTTTGGCTTTATCAATCCATGCATCTATAAATTTTTCATTATCATAGAACTGATTTATAAAAGTAACCTTTGGTATAACCCACTTACTAGCAAGGCGCTTAGTTACTTCTTTAAAAACGGAGCCAGTAGTTGCTGCGGCATAATGCGGAAATAAAGGAAGGATGATAATTTCATCAGGATTTTTTGATAAGACTGTTTCTAACTTAGATTTAATCGAAGGTGATTGGTATCTCATTGCATATTGCACATCCATATCAGGTAATTTCTTTGATAATGCATCACATAACATCTCTGTATTGTGGAGTAACGGAGATCCGTACTCAGGATGCCAAACTTTTTTATATATCTTAGAAGAGCTAAAAGATCTGAAAGGACAAATAATAAAATTAACCAGCAAGAATCTAGCTATAGGATTTACGTTAATGACTTTCTCATCAGATAAAAACTCTCTTAAATACTTAAAAACATTAAAGTAAGATGGGGAATCAGGTGTTCCTAGATTTACAAGTAAAAGTGCTTTTTTCATTTATATCTCTGATTTTTTAAATATTGGATGGGTCATTATAAAGATTATAGAACCTATACATAGGAGTGAACTAAAATAGTATAAAAATGCAGGATTAATTGTGTATATAGGCATAGCTATTAACGGGGTCAGTATGTGACCTATAGGTATAACAGATCCTAAATAACCAGCTGCTGAGCCTTGATTCTCTGGGGTTTGAGAGAGTGATAAAGAAGATGCTATAGCTGGTCTTAACATGCCTGCACCGAATCCGTTGATTATCATAGATAGATAGTAGACTGATATTTTCGAGAAGAAACCCATCGTAAAATAAGAAAATACTAATAATAAAGTTCCGAATATCAATAGTTTATAGTTATCTAAAGGAAATGAATCGGTAAAAAGATACTGACTAACAATCGAAGATATCGAAAGTAAGGCAAAGCTTATGCTTGTGATAATTAGCAGATCATCTAAATAACTAAAGCTATCTGTGATAAAAAATCCAATGGACTGAAGAAGAGATGCCTGGCATAGGCTGGCAATAGAAGCTAAAGCAAGATACGGCCAGACAGAATCTGAAAACCAAGATATCTTTGAGACAACTTCCACTTTTTGTGGAGCTGTATCTGTTTCAAGGTTTTTATAGATTCCAATTGAGGCAATTAATGCCATTATACTAAATACATAAAATGGAGTTTCTTTTGTAATTAGGATTAAGAAACCACCAATTAGTGGTCCAGCAACTGTCCCTAAAAGAAAACTTGACTCAAGTCTGGCAAATTTTAGTGTTCTATTCTCTCTTGATGATGTGTCAGCAGTATAAGCAAAAGCAGCAGGCCTAGTTGCAGAGCCAAGCAGCCCATTTATAGACCTTCCAAGCATAAGAAGTGGGAATAGCCAAATAACATCAAGTAAGTTTTTTTCAACTAGAAATAAAGGCGTTATCATTGCAATCAAAGAAGCTGCATAACCAACAAGTCCAAGAATTGCTATATTTCTCCTTCCGTACTTATCGCTAGCCCTCCCCCAAAAAGCGCTTGTTAAAGCCCAAGCAATTGCAGAAAAAGCAAATACTGACGATGTTTGAATGACGGTAAGGCCTAGCTCTCTTGCAAGAGGAGGAACTAATACAAAAACAAAGGATTGACCAAGACCAACTGTAAATAGACCGAATTTAAGCCATGAAGAGCCATGTGACTTCATTAGCGAATAGAAGAAATACCAATAGATTGCCTAATAGAATCAAGCATCTCTTTAGCAATTTCTCTAACCTTTTTTGAACCGTCGCTTAACTGATCATTGATTAGGTCTGTATCGCTTAATAGACTCATGTATTTTTCTCTGACAGGCGTTACCTCAGTATTTACAGCTTCAAATAGCTTGCCCTTAGCATCTCCCCATGAAATACCATTTGCATACTGCTGTTCAAATTCTTTAATCTCATCTTTTGATGCAAAGGATGAATACAATGAAAAGACTGAGCAATCAGTGGGATCTTTGGGAACCCCCGGCTCTAGTGAGTTAGTAATAATTTTAGCAATAGATTTTTTTAAAACTTTTTCAGTTGATAGTAAGGGAATTATATTTCCGTATGACTTACTCATCTTTCTTCCGTCTGTACCTGTAATAATTTTTTGAGAAGCTTGAATAACTGCCTCAGGAAGCTCAAATGTCTTCTTGTATAAATGATTAAACCTTCCAGCGATATCTCTAGTCATTTCAATATGCTGAATTTGATCTGCGCCGACAGGAACATGGGTTGCATTAAATAATAAAATATCAGCAGCCATTAATACCGGGTATGAGAATAATCCCATAGTAATGCCCTTGTCTTCATCTGAAGAATTTAGAGCAGTAGCCGCTTTGTATGCGTGGGATCTATTCATTAAGCCTTTTGCGGTTACGCAATTTAAAATCCAGCTTAATTCAAGTATTTCTGGAACATCTGACTGTCTGTAGAAAAAAGATTTTTTAGAATCAAGTCCTGATGCTAGCCATGCCAATGCAATATTCTTAACAGACTCAGCAATATCATTGTTGTTGGAGTTCTTAATAATGGCGTGATAATCAGCTAAAAAGAAAAATGACTCATCAAAATCGTTAGCTAATTTAAGTGCAGGTTTTATAGCACCTAAATAATTTCCTATATGAGGAGTACCAGTTGTCGTAATACCTGTTAGAATTCTCTTTTTCATTTACCTAATTATAAACATCAAAAGAGATTATTGTGGAAACTACTCAAGATTTATTTAAACAGTTAGAAGAAGCTGAAAAGTTATTTTCTGATGGATCAATTAAGAACGGCCAAAAAAAGGTTAGAGATGTCATGTCTCAAACGAAGGCAATGGGAAGAATACCCAACAATCTTAAGCATAAACTTAATTTTGCTATCGGCCAATCAAGGTATTTTGATGAAATATCCTCCTTTGCAGCCAACCCAAAGCGAGAGGAATTAATAACTGAAATTAAGAAAGTTATTGATGCTCCACTAAAAGAACCAAAAAAACAGGCTCATTTTATTCATGACCTACAAGCAAAATGGCAGTTACTGGATGTTTCAAGTAGACCGGCTTCTAGAGAGCAATGGAATAAGTTTAATGAATTAACCAATACAGCATGGGAGCCATGCCGTGATTACTTTGATGAACTTAAAGACATAAAAGTTAATAACGCAAAAGAAAGAGAGTTAATTATCCAAGAGATTTCAGCCTTTGTTGAAAAAAATTCAAATAAATGGGCCGATGCCAGAACATTAATTCAGTTCCTAAGAGGAATGTTTGATAAGTGGCAGCAGTTTGCCCCTGTCTTAGACAAAGATTTAAATAAACTTAAATCAGCTTACTTTGAAGCAAGAAAGCCAATAAACGAACAAATTAAAAAACAAGAACAGGTTGTTATTAAGGCTAAAGAGTCCTTGATAGCTAAAGTTGATGCCATATCAAGTGACGATAGCGATGTTTGCATAAAACAGTTCAACGACCTTAAGAATGACTGGAAAGCTACTGGATCAGCTGGAAGAAAAACTGATAATAAGCTTTGGGATAAATTTAACAAATCTGCAGATCGATTCTTTAATGCTAAGAAAGAAGTTATTGATGCAGAACTGCTAAGTGCTAAAAACCTACTTATTGAATTAAAAGATGGTTCAAAAGCTATCAATGATATTGATTCTGAATTGAGAGAATTAAAGAACATATTTAAAACTAAGGAATACATTGATGTTAAAGAGGCAATGCGCTCTATAAAAGATGAAGCATCTGTTAAATTAAAAGAATCAAAAATTAAAGCCTACTTAGATATATTTAAGATGTTATCTGATGAGAAGATAGAGATCACAAACCTTCCTAAGCCTGTTGAAAATGCTCTTACTAACTCTAGAGATAATAAAAAAACAGATAAAGAAGCCCTATTGTTTGCATGTATTAAATTAGAAATTCTTGCCGGATTAGAGTCTTTGAAGAAGGATGTGGCAATAAGACAAACCATACAACTTCAAATGCTAACGAATAAGTTCAATAAGAGTTCTGATGGGCTTGATAATTTAGATGGCTTACTAATAAGCTTTATCTCCAACTTCTCTGCTAAAGACTCAGGGGCTCCTGAAAAAACTTTGTGGACAAGAATTACAAAAGCTATAGAAGTCTTAATTAAATAAAATTTAATCTTCTAGAGATTTTATAATCTCATTATGGCGTTCTTTTGTAAGGTCATATCTATAGAATATAAAGAATGGTATCAATAGAAGGATCGCTCCAATTGGGCCCTGAACAAAAGCTAATGTGTAGACCTGTTCTGACGTCGGAGCTCCACTTCCTGCTTCTGGAAACTCTATAAAGTTTAATACCAATCCTGCAAAAAAAGCACCAATACCGGCATTAAATTTTTGCATAAAAGAAACAGCTGAATACAAAATACCCTCTTGTCTTGCAGAACTTTGTAGCTCCACCTCATCAGCAATATCACCAACCATAGAGTCTCTTGTCATATTTCCAATCACTGCAAACATAACCAAAAAAACCATAAAGGAGGCAAGAAAAAATACTAGCGATAGACTTCCTTTTTCAGGCGTTAATCCTAGATTAAATAGAATAAAGGCAACTGGTGTTATTAATGCAACTCCAAGAATAGCCACCATAACTATAGTTCTCTTATCAAAAAATTGAACAAGCCGAGGTGTTAAATAAAAGGCGAGCATGGTTGATACAAAATATATAGGCAATAAAAGACCAATCTGCATAGCTTTTAGTTCCCAGAAATAGGTATTTACATACAAGGCCAAGGAATTTGATAAACCCCATGCAAGAGAAAGTGTCAGATTGCCAAAAAACAGAATAACAAATGATTTATTGGTCAGTGCTACTTTTAGTTCTGCGAATATGTCTTTTAAATTTGTGGAGCCTTTCCATTCTGATAGTTGGCCAATATAAGGTTTAGTTTTAAACGAAGTGTAAAGAACACTCAATGCCATCAAAGTTCCGCCCATAACACCAAACGGTAACCAAACATCAGGGTTAAGTTGGCCGATACTATACTCAGGTGTTGGTCTAAAGAATACAAAGTAACCCAGGGCTGCATTACCTAGTGACGAAACCCACTGCATCATTTCTCTCCAGCTCATAAGAACTGTTCTTTCTTGATAGTTCTTAGTAACTTCGGCACCAAAAGATCTATGTGGAATATCAAATAGAGTCATTCCAATTCTAGTAAGGACCGTGAAAGAAAGCATCCATATAAATAAACTAGATTGAGATAAATCCCAATCCTGGCGAGGCGCAAAAAGCATAATATAACCAACTGTCATTGGTATTACTGAGGCAAACATAAAAGGATGTCTTCTTCCGAGCCTTGATCTAGTTCTATCAGAAATAGTTCCCATTAAAGGATCAGTTATTGCATCTATACACAGGGCTGCAAAAATAGCAGTTCCAGCTAAAGCAGCATTTAATCCAATAATATTACTGTAAAAAAATAGAAGAAAGAAAGTAAAAGTATCAACTTTTATTCCATTAGGTATTGCGCCAATAGAGTAGTCTCGCTTTAGACTAGTTGATAACATTTTCTTTAAGTTTGGGAGCTCAGATGGACTAGCAATTTATCCTTAAACTGATCAAAAACAGGAGGCTCAATTAAATGCCTCATAGAAGGAATTATTATCAGCTCGCTGTCTTTAATATATTTATGAGCTCTATGAGCATTTCTTACTTTAATTAAAGGATCTTCATCTCCATGAATAATTAAAGTTTTAGCTTGAATAGATTTAACCTTTTTAATCCTATCTTTGGAGCCTAAAATAGCCATAATCTGTCTGCTAAAACCAGTATCATTTTGGCCTGCCCTTTCTATGGATTCCTTTGATTTATTATAAAATTCTTCAGTTTCTAAATCGTATCCTTCGAGACCAATAGCAGAGTAGATCTTCTTACCTCTTTCAATTCTTTCATCGATTGTTGAGTAAGGGTTATTTGATCTATTCATTAAAAGCTTTCTAACATGCCTTGAAGGACCGTTAAGCGGTGTTGGAGTTGAAACTGTAGAAGATATCAAAGTAAAAGTCTTAACCCTGTCTGGATGATTAGAGGCAACTATCTGTGCAATCATTCCACCCATAGATATTCCTAACAAATGAGCTTTATCTATATCTAGACCATCTAATATAGCGACAGAATCATTAGCCATATCGTCTAAGGTGTAAACGGGATTTATAGGTAGTCGTAAAAAATATTTAATGTAAGTTCTAGATATTGTTTTAGCAGCTCTATCATCTGTAAAAAGCTCACTTTGAATTTTTGAAGAAAGCCCAGTATCTCTATTATCAAAAACAATAGGCCTATAGTTATTCTCAATAAGAAATTCAATTAAGTGATCTTGCCAGTTAATTAACTGGCCTCCTAAGCCCTGAACAAGGAGAATAGGATCTGCATCTTTAGGCCCATAGTCACGATAAAAGATTTTTACATCTCCATTGAGCACTTCGCCCTCTTCGTAGGAATGTAATAGTGGTGATGAGACCATAATAATAAAAAGTAATTTATAAAAAAGCATTAATGCGATCCTTAACATTCTGTCTAAAAGATCCCCAAAAAAGCATAACATCAAAGCTATGTAAGTCCCCTGTAAAGAAAGCCATATTTCGCATTCTTTCTACTATTGGACCTCTTAGTTCTACCAAGCCTGATTCGCTGTTAAGTGAGGCTGAAACAGCTTGAGTTCTTGTTACGGCAATGGTTTTTTCAGAACCTGTATTGTGTATTGCAAGCCTGTCAGCAAAATCGTAACCGGATGCTTTGTTAATTATGGATAAATGAGATGCATTATTCTCAACCCAGCTCGAGTCGTTTGACCAAGAGAAAGGGTTTGTAGCGACAATTTTTTGCTTCATAAGCTCAACTGTCCATCCCGAAGGTCTCCAGAAGACAGTTTTTTCTCTTTCTCTCTTAAAGCCCTCAACAACAGTAGACCAAGAAACAATACAGTTTGTATCATCAAAATTCTTAGATGCTGGGATTAGTGGGAATAAATCGTTGTAATAGATCTCTGGAATAATATACCCAATTGCGTATGTACAAATCATTCTTTCTTGGAGAGCTGTTCCTTGAATCTTATTTACTATAAGTCTATGTGCCAGAATACCGCCTTGGCTATGGCCGGCAATGATAAAAGGCTTATTAGAATTAAGATTTTCTATAAAATAAGTAAAAGAACTTTCTATATCTTCATAGGCTAAATCAAGAGCAGCCATTCCGTCTAAATCTCTTGCAAAAAAAGAATAATAAGTAGCTTGTCTATATTCAGGTGCATAGATATTACAAGAATCATTAAATACGGAAGCTTGATTGCCAAGCATGATCTCGGTTCTCTCATACGCTGATAGAGTTTTATCCATACTTGAATTCCATGTTTTTCCATAAAAACCGGTTGGATGAATATAAAAAACATCGACATCATTATTAGCTTTATTAACTGTAAATGATTGATCTGGGGTTAGAAATTGATGTCCATTCTTCTCAGGATAAGCTGCCCAGTTATCCATATTTGAATAATCTGGAGTAATAGGAGGTTCTTCGTCAGCAAATGAATTGGTGGGCTTAATGAACTCTAAAAATTTATAAAATGTATCTTCTTCCATGAAGAAAATTATATATTAAATTCTTAACGGTACTAATTTATTAGTTGATGTTGAGGACGCAATTAATTTATTATTTTGAAATAAAGAAGCTTCCGTAAAGGCTATTGATTTGCCCTGTTTTATAATTTTACCAATAGCTGTTATTGGGCCAGGTGTGCAAATGTTAAAAAACTTAACATCTATATCAAGTGATAAGGGAGCTTGTGTTCCCTCTGTTCTGTAAATAAGGAACTGAGCCATACATGAATCTAACATCCCAGTAACAAAGCCACCCTGCACTACCATGCCATTAGAATGAGTTAGCTCTACGCCAGCATCAAACTCACAGGTAAAAGTATCATCCTCGCTATTATAGTGTGCGCTTTTGAAGCCAAAGATCTTTAAAAAAGGTGGTGCATTCCCTTCTCTTAGGAACTTTTCAGATTTATCATCAGTTGAAGACATATGAGTACCAAATTGGCGGAGGGAGTGGGATTCGAACCCACGGTGCCGATGAAGGCACGACGGTTTTCAAGACCGTTGCAATAAACCAGACTCTACCATCCCTCC
>CAJXAZ010000027.1 GCA_913050015.1 uncultured Gammaproteobacteria bacterium | reverse complement strand
CAGATAAAAAATTACAACTTGAGAATATTATTCATCCAATTGTTAGAGATTCCATACTCCATTTTATAGAAAAATCTGAGTCTCCATACACTATAATCATGGTTCCTTTAATCTTCGAGACTAATTCAGCTAATAACTACAGTAGGATTCTTAATATAGACTGTGATATCGCTACCCAAATACTAAGAACTACCCATAGGGATGCTCAGAACACTTCTGAAGTTATGAATATTATTAACAAACAAGCGTCTCGAGAAGAAAGACTATCAATAGCAGACGACACTATTTTAAACTCCTCTTCTTTGGACTTTTTAAGAGATCAGGTTTTAACTATACATAAAAAATATATGGAGATAATTAAAAATGGCTAACTGTCCTAGATGTGAAAAACCAACAGACCTTTCACCAACAAATCTTTTCAGGCCTTTTTGCTCAGAAAAATGTAAGTTAATTGATTTTGGTGCTTGGGCCAACGAAGATAATACTATCTCAAGACCTATTCAGTCAGAAGATTTTTACGAAGATTAATTCAGGCCATTCTTTTCTAGATTGCCATTTTTGCTTTTATAGCTGGATGGTGTTTATAGTTAAGTAATTTAAAATCATCTATTCTATAGTTAGAAATATCTTCTAACGAGTCAATTTGAGGAATAGACAACTCTGGAAGCTTCATAGGACTTCTTGATAATTGCTCTTTAACTTGATCTACTGAATTCATGTATATATGAGCATCCCCAAATGAATGAACAAACCTTTTTGGTTTTAGATTTAGTATTTTCCCAAAGATACAAAGTAATAAAGCGTAGCTTGCGATATTAAAAGGAACGCCTAAGAACATATCTGCACTTCTCTGATACATGTGACAGCTAATAGTTCCATTATTAACATAAAATTGGCTCATAACATGGCACGGAGGCAATGCCATTTTTTCTATATCCCCAACATTCCATGCCGAAAGGATATGCCTTCTTCCGTCTGGATTTTTATGAAGATTTTCTAAAAGATTAGCTATTTGGTCAATACCGCCCCAATCTCTCCATTGGACACCATAAACTGGCCCCAGGCCCTTTTTCAATTCTGTATTTTCATATCCAAGTTGCTTACCTTGGCTATCAGCATTATCCGTCCATATTGTTGAGTATTTTGATAAATCAGTTAGCTCGGATCTATCTTTACTAAATCTTATTTCAGCAAGCCTTCTTTCATCATCTGAACCTTCTAAAAACCAGAGCAGCTCGGATACTACTCCCTTCCAAGCTAATGATTTAGTTGTTACGGCTGGAAATCCATCTTCTAGATCAAATGCAAGTTGATGGCCAAAAGAAGAAATTGTCCCTGTGTTAGTTCTATCATCTTTCCTATCTCCATTTTCTAAAATAAACTGAAGAAGATCTAAATATGCTTTCATGTTTTATTCCTAGAGTAAGCCAGCAATATAAAACCAATAATCATCATTGGAATACAAAGCAATTGGCCCATACTCATAAATTCTAATGCCACATATCCAATATGAGCATCAGGCTGTCTATAGAATTCAATTATAAATCTTATCGCCCCATAAAGTATAAGAAAAGAAGAGCAAACAATCCCATGAATTTTTGTAAATTTATTTATTAGGAATAGGAGAATAAATAAAATTACTCCTTCTCCAAAACTTTCGTATAGCTGGGAGGGGTGTCTTAAAAAACCAAATGGATCAGTTGGGAATATAAAACCCCAATCACTATCAGTTGGTCTTCCATACAACTCTCCATTAAGAAAATTACCAATTCGTACAAGTCCAAGTGCTATAGGTGTAGCAAGAGCGACAGCATCCATTAATCTTAAAAAACTTATATTATTTTTCTTGCAGAAAATTATAAGGCCAACTATTACGCCTACAAGACCTCCATGAAAGCTTAAGCCTCCTTGCCACACATAAAATAAAGATAGAGGATTTTCAAGTAGTTGCGATGTCCCATAAAAAACCATATACCCAATCCTTCCTCCGCACAGTGCTCCAAAAAATAGTCCATACATAAAGACTAAATCATTAACCTTTTCTTCATTTAGACCTAGATCTAAAATAATTTCATGTGACTTTAAGTAAAGGTATATAAAAACAGTTGATAAAAGCCATGTAACTGCATAGTACTGAATCTGTATGGGCCCTATTTCAATAATACTAGGGTTATTAAAAAAATCTGATAATTCAATAATCATATGACTACCATATAAATAGAAATTGATAATAGCAATGATGCCAGTAACCATCTCAAGGTATTTGTTGAAACATAATGAGCTATTTGCGCTCCATATTTAGCAGCGAACACACTTGTTATCGAAATACCAAATACAGCTGGAAGATAAATATATCCGAGGCTAAGATCTGGTAAGGCAGAATTGCCAAGACCCATAATAAAAAATCCAAGTGAGGAAAAAAGAGCAATAGGAATACCACAAGCCGCCGATGTGCCAATACTTGAAATCAAACTTAATCCCGCGCTCCTAAAGTAAGGAATTGCAAACATACCTCCACCAATACCTAATATAGATGATAAAAAGCCGATAACTGAACCAGCTACATATGATATTAGCTTTTTGGGCTTGCTTTCAGAGGACTTTAATTCAATGTTAAAACCAATTCTAATAGCTGCCAATAAAGCAAAAATTGCAATAATTATTTTTAAAATACTTCCCTCTAGTTGCAGTGCAAAAATTGCTCCTAACAGAGCTCCAAAAATAACTCCAAATGCAACGGGCTTTAAAATATTGTAATCAATAGCTTTTTTCTTTCTGTGAGCATTTGCTGAAGCTATACCCGTAAAAAAAATACTTGCCATAGAAGAACCTAATGCGAGATGGACTGTTATATCTTCTTGAAATCCATGATTCAAAAAACTTGCAACAAGAACAGGTACTATTAGAGTGCCGCCGCCTATTCCGAACATTCCAGCAGCCAGGCCTACAAAAATACCAAGGAATGCAAATATCAATAACTCTTCAATCACCAGCTTGCTCCTTGCAAAAAATAAGCCTTAAGTTACATAAAACCGTTCTATATAGATCCTTCTTAAAAAAAATAATTGATTGCAGGGGATACCAATATGAAACCCACTTATATTCATCAAATTCGCTATCAGGATCATTTTCAAAACAAATATTCACATCTTTTATTAGCTTAAACATAAACCATTTTTGTTTTTGACCTTTAAAGTTTTTTTGTAGCAAACGCTTTCTTCTATTCTCTTTTGGAATATCATATTTTATCCACTCTTCCATGGAGCCAATAAGTCTTACTGAACTTCCTTTAATGCCCACCTCTTCAAATAATTCTCTTTTGGCTGCCTTTAGTGGCGTTTCTCCAAAATCTATACCACCTTGCGGGAATTGCCAGCTATTAATATCTTTTCTTTTGCATAGAAGCAGTTTGCCCTTATCATTAACAATAATTAAACCAACATTTAATCTGTAACCAGGTTCTTTTTTCATAAAAAATAAAAGTGAAACTTACAATATTTGATCTTGATAATACCATTCTTAACGGAGATTCTGACTACTCGTGGATAGAATTTTTAATAAAAAATAATTATGTTGATGCAAAAATTTATGAAGAAAAAAATAAATATTTCTTCGACCAATATCATCAAGGAACTTTAGATATTGCAGAGTATGCTGGTTTTTCTATTGGATCATTTATAGAGATAGGCAGGGAAAAGCTTCCTGAAATTTTAGATAAATTTCTTGTAACTGTAATAGAGCCAATGATAAACGTTTACTCATTAAGATTAATCCACAAGCACTATGAAAATGATGATCAGCTCTTACTAGCATCAGCAACTAATAAGGTATTAGTTGATCTAATAGCTAGAAGATTAGAGTTTCCTAATGTGATTGCCACGATTCCAGAGCAAGTTAATGGGGTGTTTACTGGGAAAATATTAGAGCCATCTGCTCTTGGTGAGGGCAAGCTATTTCGCGTAAAAGAGTGGATGGGTAAAAATGGATACAAGGATTTTTCTGGAACAACATTCTATTCTGATTCTATAAATGATCTACCTTTACTTAAGGCAGTTGAGAAGCCTATAGCGGTCAATCCAGATGAAAAGCTAAGAGAAATTAGTATTAATAATTCTTGGGAAATAGTCGATCTGCCTTAAAGGCCTGATTCAAGCTTATCTACTACCAGCTCCGCAGTAGCTGCGCTGAGCGTCCATCCTAAATGACCATGACCAGTATGATAATAGATACCTTTCACCTTACTTTGATGGGTTAGGGGCATCATATTCGGAGTCATCGGCCTAAGGCCCGCCCAGGGGGTGTAAGTCTCCGTACTGATATTTGGAAAATATTTTTCAACCCATTCTAGCAAAGGGCGTATTCGATTTTGACGAATATCTGTATTAATTCCTGCAAGTTCAGCAGTCCCTGCAACTCTAAACCTATCTCCTAATCTGCTGGCTACAATCTTTACAGGCTGGTCGATTAAAGAAACTGTAGGAGCGCACTTTTTAGACATCTCATCTTTAAGATCTATTGTTATGCTATATCCTTTTACCGGATAAACATTCATGCTATCTCCTAATGATTCAGCAATTTCCTGCGTACCAACTCCTGCACAAACAACCACTCTGTCAAAGTTTGCATTATAAATCTCATCTCCTTTTCTTCCTTTTAAAACTAGCTGATCTTTTTCTTTGGTAATACTTTCAATTGAAGTACCTAATTGATATTTTGCAGAATATTTTTCAATTAAAACTTTTTCTAGATTGGTACAAAATTTATGGATGTCCCCGCTAGCATCAGATTTTGTGTAAATACCGCCAACAATTTTTTCATAATTTGCGTTATTTTCAAATGCAGGCTCAAGCTCTCTTACTTCATCTGTTGTAAGGACATCCCACTCCATCCCATCCTGCTCAAGCCATGATTTCTTATTAATATCTGCTTTGAACTCTTTGTTTGAATCATAAAATCTTAAAATACCTTTTTTGAGTAGCTCAAATTCAATACCTTCTTCATCAGCAATTTTAAAATATATCTCTCTAGCTTTCTTTGCTAGATCTATTGTTTCTAAAGTATTTTTTTTATGCTCATTTTTTAATGTAGCTATAAGAAAGCCCATCATCCATTTATATTTTTGAACTTCTGGATAGGGACTAAATAATAATGGAGCATCGGGCTTAAACATCCATCTCATCCCGTTAAGTATATTTTTTGGAGTATTCCATGTCTCAGCATTGCTAGCACTTAACTGACCACCATTTGCATAGCTTGTAGCCATTGCAGGGTATCTTCTATAATCAATGACAGTTACTTTATAGCCTCTTTTCAGCAATGTGTATGCTGTAGTGGTTCCAGCTATTCCTGCTCCAATTACTGCTACTTCTTTCATATCTTATTGTCTCAGTAATAGAATTTTAAATCGATAACTATTTAAAAAATTGTCGCTTTAATTTCAACTCTTTTTTGGTTACAATCTAAATAAGAATCATTCTCATCTAGAGACCAAATTAAAGGAAAAATCAAAACATGAGCGAATTTATTATAGTTTTTAGAGAAGTACTTGAAGCATCTCTAGTTGTTGGAATTATTTATCTAATCCTTGAAAAATCAAACCAAGTTAAGCATTTTTCAAAACTATGGCTCGGTGTGGTTGCAGCCATAATAGCAAGTATATGTGTTGGTTATGTTGTGATTCTTGCTAAGAGCTCTATAGGTAATGATTCAACAGCAGCTTTATTTGAAGCTATATTTTTATATCTAACTGCCATATTAATTTGGTATGTTATTTTCTGGCTATCAAAGAATGTTAGTGACAAGGCCGCTCTTGAGGAAAAAACTCTAGATGCAGTAAAGCTATCTTCATGGGGCGTGTTTTTAGTTGTTTTCTTTGCAATTCTTCGAGAAGGCTTTGAAACAGCTGTCTTTCTTATATCCAGCTTCTCTATCACGGGATCTTTTTCATATTTAGGTTTTATTTCAGGAGCAGTTTTAGCCATAGCTATAGGCTGTCTTATCGTCCAGCAGGGTAGAAAAATTAACTTGAGATATGTTTTTAAATACACAACCCTTATGCTAGTTTTTCTTGCGTCTGGGATGGTTGCTTACGGTACCCATGAAGCAGAAGAGTATTTAGTCAAATCAGGCAATATTGCTAAATGGGAAACCCAGGATAAAGAGATTTATAGAGTATGGAACATATTTATTCCTAAGCAATCCTTAGAAGAAAGCGACCAGAAATACATGTATTCTTACAATGCTAAAAAAGATATTTATACTCATGCCTTTCATGACAAAGGTTCAGTAGGCGTTTTTCTAAAAGGTTTTTTTGGATACAACAGCAATCCAAATCTTATTGAGTTTTTCCTTTGGTTGGGATCTTTATTTTTTGGTTTAAATATGTGGCGAAAGTTTTATACCTAAGAGTCTAGCTGATCCATATTCTTTATCGCTTTATGCATCTGCCTCTCTCTAGTGGCATGTTCATTAACAGCCTTAAGCATTGCATCAGCCTTTTTAAGCAAATCATCAGTTGAGCTACCAAACTTCTCAAACTCTTTTTTTAGCTTCCCAAATTCTTCCATTGTCTCGCTTGCTCTGCTATTAAGAGCCAATGTCCTAAAGCCCATATGAACACTGATTAAATAAGCAGCAAGTGAATTAGGGCCCATTATCAAGACGCGTGAGTCTCGAAAAATTTCCTCTCTTAAGTTATCAATAGAATCAATTAGCTGCATCAAAGCCTCACTAGGAATATACATAACCCCAAGATCAATTGTTATTCCAACTTGAATATACTTCTCCTTAATATCAATGGCATCTTTTAAGACATGTCTTCGAATATCATCTATGGATTTCTTAACAAGCTTTTCATCGCCTTGATTAATCGCATAAAGATAATTGTCATAGAGCCCAGAGGGAAACTTTGCATCAATTGGAAGTAATAGTCCCTCAGGCATTTTCAGGACAAATTCAACACGCTTACCGGATCCTTTTATTACCTCTGCATTCTTTTCAAATTGATTTGAATGAAAAATATCCTGCATGATAGCCTCAAGAGACCATTCACCAAATTTTCCAGCAAGTGTTCCCCCAGATAGGTATCTTTTAAGCTTGTCTAGTGGATCTTGGAAGGATTGAATGTCCTTTGATAAATCATTTAAGGTAGTTTCTTGTCTCAGAATCGCTTTATCCAAGTCCCTTATAGAATCTCTTTTCTCTATTTCACTAGGATCGCTTCTTGTGGTGGTATAGATAATAAATACCAATAATGCAATTACAATTAATAATAAAAAAGAGACAAGCCAAAGGTTCATTTTGTTAAGTATTGGGTAGAGTTATGATATTTCAATGTATTTTACTCATGAAGCTAGTATTAATATATACCACTTATTATTTTATCCTATAAAATATCTAGTGTATGACAAATAATATTCTAACCCATTTTAACGAAATCAAAGCCAAAGGTCTGTCTATAGACATTACCAGAGGAAAGCCTGATTCATCTCAGCTAGATCTTTCAAATGAGTTACTTTCTATGCCTGTTGAGGCCCTTAATGAAGAGGGGGTAGACTTAAGAAATTATGGAGAGCCCTTGGGAATTATGGAGGCCAGAAAGCTTGGATCAAGCCTTCTTTCAGCTCCTATTGAAAATATCATTACAGGCGAACAATCCAGTCTACTGCTAACTTACCAAACAGTCTTAGCACATTACCTTTTTGCTGAGCCGATGCCTTGGCAGAAAATAGCTAACCCAAAGGTTATTTGCCCTGTCCCAGGGTTTGATAGACATTTTCAGATGTTTGAAGACTTTGGTATTGAAATGCTTACCGTTCCCTTAATTGAGGATGGAATAGATCTTAATGAGCTTAAAAGGCTCCTAGCAGAAAATGAAAATGTTGTAGGCATATTATCGGTTCCAAGGCACTCAAATCCATCTGGCGAGGTATTCTCTGATGAAAATATTTCTAGTCTTTTTGATATGGGTATAAATTATTCAGATAATTTTTTATTTCTTTTTGATAATGCTTACTTGGTCCATGATTTTTTACCTACTCGTATCCAAACGCCTGTTTGGGAAATAGCTATTAAAGCTGGAGCAATTAATCAAACAGTTGTAGTTACTTCATTCTCCAAAGTTACTTTTGGCGGAGGAGGGATGTCATTTATGGCGGCATCGGGTAAAAGCCTTGAGCTTGTTAAAAAAATAAGAGCATCTATGGTTATATGTCCAGATAAGATCAATCAAAAAAGACATACACAATTCTTTAGTGATGCTGATGACATCATTAGGCATATGGCAAAGCATGCAGATCTTATTAGGCCAAAATTTGAAATAGCATATGCTGCTTTAGAGAATCTTTCAGACGAGTATGGTTCATTTTCTAGGCCGACAGGAGGCTACTTTATTACCTTTACATCAACCAAGCCTATAGCCACAAGAGTCGTTGAGTTATGCAAGGAAGTCGGCGTCCTGATTACTCCAGCTGGAGTAACTTTCCCTTATGGTAATGATCCCAAAGATAATATTATAAGAATAGCACCAACATTTATTGATGAAAGGCAGTTAGAAGTTGCCATGGATGCTTTTATAACAGCAGTTCAGATAGCCCATTCAGAATAGCTATCTTAATTGGTTGCTCTTGAATATGGGATATATTTTATTCCATCAAAATGTGAAAAGATTTGTTTAATATCAGGGTGATTGCATTCTTTTCCCGTATCATCTATCAGTAAGTTTTGCTCAGATACATAGGCTATATAAAATATTTCCTCATTTTGAGCAAAGAGATGATAGAAAGGCTGTTCTTTTATTGGTCTTATTTTTTCGGGTATAGCTAAATACCATTCTTCTGTATTATTAAAGGATGGATCGAGGTCAAAAATTACCCCTCGGAAATTTAAATACCTATGTTTAACAACATTTCCTATGGAAAACCTTGCTTCTATTAATTCTTGCATTATATTTATAAATTAAACCATTCAAAGGAAAACGTCATGATAGAAAATTTTATAGTAGTTTCTTCTAATGAGATATCACAATTTGAAATTAAAGAACATCTAGGGGTTGTTCAGGGAAGCACGGTTAGAGGGCGAAACGCTGGTGCAGATCTTTTTGCTGGTCTTAAAAATGTTATTGGAGGTGAGATTGTGAGCTATTCAAAACTTCTTGTAGCATCAAGAGAACAGGCCTATGAACGCATGATCATAGACGCTAAATCTAAAGGAGCTAATGCAATTGTTGCATTTAGATTCCAAACATCAAACATTACTCAGGGAGCTTCTGAAGTTCTCGCATACGGAACGGGCGTTAGGATATAAAAGGAAAATTATGAACAAGACAGAGAAATCAGCTTTTAGAGAATCAGTAATAGTAGTATTAATGGGGGCTATAATTAACTTCCCATTACAAACATTTTTACTTTGGCTAACCATCGATAATTGGAGTTGGTCTAACCCAATAACCATTTCTATATTCACTCAATCAATACTAACCTTTGTTGCTCTTCTGAGAGTTTATTCAATAAGAATGAGGTTCCAAAGAGGAAAATTCTAAAGGCTATTTATTTTTTCTATTTAAATAGTCCAGTTATTATTTTAGCTTTCTATAAAATCTTTATACTGCAATGTAGTGACGCCAACAGAAGTATCCTGCATAGATGTAACCATCCCTTTAGCGACTTGCTTTGCTGATATGTTTCTAAAATTTTGTAATGGGCCAAACATCAACGGCTCTAATATCTTTGTAAAAAACTCAATAACGGGTATTTCAATACGGAATCTGTCATCAGGTCTCTCGCCAAGTAGATGCCCGGGTTGCGCTATAACAACATTGTCATACCCGATTAATTTTATCTCTTCTTCAACCTTTCCTTTTATTTGAAGGTAAAGGTTCATTGAATTCTTATCAACACCAACAGCCGAAACAATTGATATTGACCTGGCGCCCATCGAGAATGCTTTTTTTGCAACTGCAATGACATAGTCATGATCAACTTTTATAAAACTATCTCTATTAGATTTTTTTATATAAATCAGCTCAGAAGTATCTAATCGCTTACCTAGTGCAATATAAATATGGTCAACAGCAGGAAAATTTATTTCATTTTCTATCTCATTAAAATCTATAATAGATTCCTCAACATTAGGCAGATTTAGTTCTAAAGGCCGCCTTGAGAGAAGGGTGACATCATTACCCTCGTGACTTAATAGTTTTAATATTTCACCACCTACCAATCCAGAAGCACCAACAATTAAAGATTTTTTATTCACCTTTATAAAGCCTCTATAATCTTATCTACAAGATCTGCAATTGGCATCGTGCCATCTAATGTTAATTGTGCCCATTTTTCATATAAAGGCTCTCTTTCCATATAAGTTTCCTCTATTGAAGTACCTTCCGGCACTGCCAGGCCTCTTTCCTGGCCCTGACCAATTCTAGATTTTATTATGTTTAGTGGAGCTGAAATATATACCATCATTGAAAACGAGCTTAGATGAGACATTGCATTATCTGAATAGATAGCACTTCCACCAGTAGATATAATTTTAATTTCATTTTGTAAACCTAGAATGATTCCTTCTTCAGCAAGTCTTACAAATTTATATCCCTTAGTTTTTTTAAGATCTTCTAGCGATTGACTAAACCTCTCTTCAATTAATAAATCGGTATCCGCAAAACTAACTTCTAATTTTTCTGAAAGTGCTTTTCCTAGAGTGGATTTACCTGATCCAGCCATGCCGATAAATGAAACATTACGCATTGATTTTACCAAACCCGTCAGTTGCTTTTATAAGCTCATGTGTTATTTCTTGTTCAAAAGCCGTATGTCCTGAAGAAGGCGCAACTATAAATTGAGCTTCAGGCCAATTCTGCGAAAGCTCCCATGCGGTTGTCATAGGACACACCATGTCATATCTCCCTTGAACAATTACAGCTGGAATAGATCTTATGATATCTATATTAGTTTCTATTAACTGATTTTCATGATCAAGAAATCCTTTATTTACAAAGTAATGATTTTCTATAAGAGCAAATGCTAGAGCAAACTCTGGCTCTGAGAAGCTTTCTGCCATTTCTGGTTTATAACTTAAACTACTTGTTGATCCTTCCCACTTTGACCAAGCAATCGCCGCCTCTAATTTTGTTTTATTATCTGCATTTTGAAATATTTCATAGTAAGCACTCATCAAATTATCTCTTTTATCTTCCGCAATCGGCTTCAAAAAATGTTGCCAAGCTTCTGGGTAGATATTACTTGCCCCTGCTTGATAGAACCAATCTAACTCTTTCTGCCTGAGCATAAAGATACCCCTTAGAACCATCTCACTTACAGAATTAGGATAGCTTTGAGCATAGGCTAGGGCTAAAGTGCTCCCCCATGAACCACCAAACACCAACCATTTTTCAATACCAAGCTTTAATTTTAGAGTTTCAATATCCTCAACTAAATCCCAAGTAGTATTTTTTTCGAGACATCCATGGGGCTTACTTCTTCCGCAACCTCTTTGATCAAAGATAACTATTCTATAAATGTCTGGATCAAAAAACCTTCTTACGCTTTGACTTCCTCCACCTCCAGGGCCTCCATGTAAGAAAACAGCAGGCTTCCCATTAGGATTGCCACATTGTTCATAATAAATCTCATGCCCATCCTTAGACATAAAACCAGTATCAAAAGGATTGCAGTGTGGATATAGGGGTAAGAGATCGTTCATAATTTACCAGCAGTAATTTTCTTTCTTAGAGATTTTATTTCATTTGAAACCTGAACGGTTTTTGTTTTAAAAAATAATTCATGGTTTTTTTCGACTACATCTAGGTTGTATAAGTAATTTACCATGACCCCACTTGACTGTAATTTACCCTTTTGTGAAAGATCTGCATTTAAGTTTATTTTATGAAGAATGGCGCCATTACCAAGATGGAATCTTGCAACTGGATCATTGGGCTTCATATCTTCTCTGTCAGATTCTATTAAGTATGTAATTACCTTGCTCATCAAATCTTCCTCAGTATAAATTCCATCTAAACATCTTTCATGCAACATTGGAGCTGTTTTTTCTAACCAATTCATAAATCCAGGAACAGGAGACAAGGTAACAAATACATCAAGTTTTGGAAGTTCCATTTTTAGCTTGTGCGCTACTTTTTTAATTAAGAAGTTACCAAAAGAAATACCTAATAATCCATTTTGACAATTTGAAATTGAGTAAAATACTGCAGTGTTTGCCTCTTCTATATCTATCTCATCACGCTCAATTTTTATTACCTCTTGAATAGAGCTAGGAGTGCTATTACAAAGAGCAACCTCAACAAATATGAGGGGTTCGTCAGGTATTAACGGATGAAAGAAAGCAAAACATTGTCTATCATTTGGTGCAAGTCTTGCCCTAAGATCATCCCAAGAGTTTATTTCATGAACAGCTTCATAGGCAATAATCTTTTCCAATACATTTGCAGGCGTAGACCAATCTATCTTTTCTAGCACAAGGAAAGAGGGGTTAAACCAATACTTGAAGAGGCTTAAAAGACCAGCATCTAGAGCTTCAATTTCTAAATTATCTTTTTTTAAAATCGATATCCTTTCTCTCAACTTAACTAGCCTTGAGGTGCCATTAGAAGTCGCATTTAATCTTTTAAAAAGCTCCAGCCATCTCGGCTCAGAAGCTTGAACCAGTTTTTTATAACTTTTTTGATTTTTTTCTACCGCATAAGATTTAGTGTTTTGAACCAAGAGATCAGTGTCGATATCATAATTAGCAACAAGATTTCTAAGGAATCCCAATAGATCGCTATCATCTTGTCTCTCAAGCATATCAAGAAGATGCTCTGAATAAACAAGAGTAGATAACTCTCCAGTCGTAGACATTATTGATTCTGTGGTCTTATTAAGATCTTTATGAAGTACGCCAAAATCTTTTAGACCTAGGCTATCTAATCTTAAGGTTCTCTTCATAATCGAAGAAATCATATTTTGGAAAAAATTCAT
>CAJXAZ010000026.1 GCA_913050015.1 uncultured Gammaproteobacteria bacterium | reverse complement strand
TCAACAACAGCAGCTTCTTCTGCAGCCTTTTCAGCAGCAGCGGCAGCTTCTTCTGCAGCCTTTTCAGCAGCTTTCTCTTCTGCTTCTTTTACTAATCTTGCTTCAACAGCTGCTTTTTTAGCATCTGATTTTGCTTTTTTAGCATCTAATTTAGCTTGAAGATCTTCAGGACTTAATTTTGCTTCTTTAACCAATGTTTGAACTCTTTCACTTAATTGAGCTCCTTTAGAGACCCACTCATTAATTTTATCAAGATCAACTCTTAATCTTTCCTCTTGCCCTCTAGCAGAAGGATTGAAAAAACCTAATCTTTCAATGAATGATCCATCACGGGGGCGCCTTTCATCTGCGACAGTGATAAAGTAATAAGGGTTCTTTTTAGCCCCACTTCTTGCCAATCTTATAATTACCATATTTGTTTTATTTATTCTAATGTTAAAAAAGATGTGTATTTTAGGTTAACCTTGATAATATTGATAGTATTAATATGCAAAGTTTTAATTAGCCCTATTTTTTTATGAATTTTATAACCCAAGTAACTATATCCATAGTGATATATTTTATATTGAGAGTCTCAATTAAGAGAGGCTCATCCTTGTACATTGCTTCTGCTATAGCAATGCTGTCATATATTACATTATATTTATCTGTATTTAATTCTATAACTCTCCTTCCTACTATTCATTTTTTAGTCACGGGATTAAGTCTAATAATCTTATTTATTGCTTACTATGAAATATTAATTCTTGAAAAAAATGTTTTAAAAATTAAAAAAGGTGAATTTGATGATTCAAAACCCTTCTCAATAGAAAGAACTTATAAGTTAGTTTTCAAAATTTTAGGTGTTGGTTTGTTATTCTTGTCTCTTGCTCTTATTTCTGGACTTAGCATTCAGTCTGTATTTTCAGCAAATTTAATATTAAAAACATCATTCACCATGGTTGCTTGGTTTATATATTTAATAACCCTTATTGGAATTAAGTATTTTAACTTTTCAATTAAATACACGGTTAGAGGTTTATTTATTTCAATGTGGGCGGTTCTATTTGCTTATATTGCCAGTCCATTTCTAATATAATTATTTAATGCAAGAAGAACCCTCGTTATTTATTTTACTATCATCTGTTATTGGGCTTTTGATATTGAGTGCTTTTTTTTCAGGCTCTGAGACTGGAATGATGGCTGCAAATAAAATTAAATTAAAGAATCTCTCTAAGAAATCTCATAAAGGTGCAAAAAGATCCTTGGAACTACTTAGAAAACCTGATTTACTTTTGTCTACGATATTAGTTGGAAATAACTTTGCTAATATTCTAGCCTCCGCACTAGTGACAATTATTATGATTGAGTATTTTGGTGGAAGTATTTTAATAGGATCAGTAATACTTACTATAGTAATACTAATATTTTCAGAAATAACTCCTAAAACAATGGCTGCAATAAAGCCTGAAAGCTTTGCAACTAGATCCTCATTCTTATTAAAGATCATAAGTTTTGTTTTTAGGCCTTTGATTGTTATTACAAATCTAATAAGTTCTAGTATTTTAAAAATATTTAATCTAAACGCAAAAGACGCTAGTGATAACGATAATTTAAATACACAAGAATTAAAAACATTGCTTGATGAGTCAGGCGCTTTAATTCCGAAGCAATACAGAGGAATGCTTTCATCAATTCTGGGTATGGAAGAGTTGGTAGTCGAAGATATTATGATCCCTACTTCTGAGATTATTGGAATTGATTTAAATCAAAGTCCTGAAATGGCAAAAAATATTATTGAGTCTACTCAGTATTCAAAACTTCCAGTTTTTAAAGGCTCTATTGACAATATAGAAGGCATTCTTCATTTAAAAGATTCGCATGCATTCTTGGATGCTTTTGAGGATGGAAATGAGGTTAAAGTCTTTTTACTTGATAATTATTTCGTATCTCAATCAACGGCACTTATGATTCAATTAAGAGAGTTTCAATTAAATGATGCGAATATTGCTCTAGTGGTGGACGAGTATGGTGAAATTGAGGGGCTTATTTCAATAGAGGACATTTTTAAAGAGATTGTAGGTAAATTTGGAAATTCAAGAACAGAGCTTGAGAAAGAATTTATTAAACTAAAGGATGGCTCTATTGTCACAGATGGTAATTCAAGAATAAGGGACTTAAATAATTTTAAAGATTGGTCAATTTCTGAAGAAAATTCTAAAACTATTAATGGTTTAATTACAGAGCATTTAGATCAAATACCACAAGCTAATCTTTGTGTTGAAATAGGAGTCTATAGATTCGAGATTCTAGAAATTGATGACAACTCCATTACAAAAATAAAAATAAAAAAAGAATAAAAAGAAATCTCATGGTGTAATTTTACTGAAATACTCTTTATATATTGATACTTTAGAGCAGAATAATTGATTTTTAATTTAAACTAAAAGATAATAAATTATCAACTAAAATCAAAGGAAAAATCTTGAAAAAACTTACAACTTTACTATTTTTTACAGTCACATCATTTAACTTAAGCGCTCATGGAGAAGGAATATTAAGCCTTCATATTCATGGTGAGTCAATTTTAGGTCTTGGATTAGCATTTGCTGTCTTGCTTACAATTCCAATGTATTTTTCATGGCAGTTAATTTCAACTAAGGAGAAGTAGTATGTTTAATATAGAAAAAGTCAGTGCTCATTGTGATATACCATGTGGAGTATATGATCCAGGTGAAGCTCAATATGCTGCATTAAGTGTTATCAGATTTATGGATCTAATTAATGAGATGCCGGATTCAAGTAGTTTTGATAAAGATAATTTAGCAAAATTTACAAGATTAGTTGAGCAAAAAGAAGAGCACTCAATAATAGCTAAGAATGCAGTAGCAGTCATTTGGGGTGATTACTTTAAGGCACCACAAATTGAAAAGCATCCTGGAGTTCATAATTTAGTTCATTCAATCATGATGGATGGATCTAAATGTAAACAAGGACTGCATAGAGAAGATGGTTTAAGTCTTCTTTCAAAAATTAATGAGTTTGCTGAAATGTTTTGGGCAACTAAAGAGGTAGAGACTGAAAAGAAAATCTCTCCTTACGCACCAAACTTGGAAGTAGTAGTCCCAGTTCTGAAGTCTGCTTAAAATCTTTAAAGTGTCGGGAGTAAGTATGCTCCCGACATTTAAGCCCAATAGTTACGTCATTTGTCTTAAGTCTAAAAGGATTAGAGTTAATGACGTGGTTGTTTTAGAAGATAAAAAAATTGGCAAGGTCTTGAAAAGAGTTAAATCCTTTAATGATGATAAAGTCACTCTTAAAGGTGACAATAATAGTTATAACTCTATGGTTTATGAAACCTTATATAATGCTTCAGATATTGTTGGTAAAGTAATTTTTAAACTGTGATAGTGGACGAATTTATTACCTAAATCAATAAAGTATTTTCCCTAAAACAATTAAATCTGCTGAACTTTAGAGATGGTTACCGAATTATTTATTAATGGTAAAGCTAGTATATTTATTATTGAGTAAACTAAAACGCTAACTGCAATAGATTCGAGAGAACTTGAAAGGTAGGCATAAGCATCAGGATCTGCGATTGTTACGTACTCGCCCTGAATAAAATTAAAGTAAGTCTATTCATGTAATTTAAAAAAGAATATGAAAAGCTCTAAAAAATGGCTGATCAGTTAAAATATCCATTTTGTTCCCTTTATAAAATGTGAATGTTTATATCAAGTTAATTTGTAAGTAAAATCTAATTAAAAAAAATGGGGCTAAATGCCCCATTTTTTATTAAACATGACATTACATCATGCCGCCCATTCCTCCCATTCCGCCCATATCAGGCATTGGAGGCATAGGTGAGTCGTCTTTAGGGATATCAGTTACCATTGCTTCGGTAGTGATCATCATTCCAGCAACAGATCCTGCGGCTTGTAATGCTGTTCTAGTTACCTTAGCAGGATCAAGAATTCCCATCTCGATCATGTCACCGTATTCACCAGTAGCTGCATTAAAACCATAAGCTCCTGATCCTTCTTTAACATTAGCAACAATAACCGATGATTCTTCACCAGCATTTGCCACTATCTGTCTTAAAGGAGCTTCAAAAGCTTTTCTAGCAATATTAATTCCAACATTCTGATCTTCATTATCACCAGTAATTTTTTCTAAAGCTTCCAGAGATCTAATTAGAGCAGAACCACCACCGGCAACAACTCCCTCTTCAACTGCGGCTCTTGTTGAATGCAATGCATCCTCAACTCTAGCTTTTTTCTCTTTCATCTCGACCTCAGAACCAGCTCCAACTTTAATTACAGCGACTCCTCCGGCTAATTTAGCGACTCTTTCTTGAAGTTTTTCTTTATCATAATCTGATGAAGTTTCTTCAATCTGGGACCTAATTTGATTAACTCTTGCTGCGATTGCTTTCTCATCTCCTGAGCCATCAATAATTGTCGCGCTATCTTTATTCAAGACAACTCTTTTTGCTGTTCCTAAATCCTCAACAGTAGCTCCTTCCAAGGAAAGACCAACTTCTTCAGACACAACAGTTCCACCAGTTAATATAGCGATATCTTCAAGCATGGCTTTTCTTCTGTCACCAAAACCTGGTGCCTTACATGCTGCAGCTTTAACAATTCCTCTTAAATTATTTACAACAAGTGTTGCCAGTGCCTCACCTTCGATGTCTTCAGCAATTATTAGAAGAGGTCTTCCAGCTTTTGCTACTGACTCGAGAAGAGGTAGTAAATCTCTGATGTTTGATATTTTTTTATCAAATAAAAGTATTAATGGTGATTCAAGCTCAACAGTCATACTGTCTTGGTTTGTTATGAAATATGGTGAAAGGTATCCTCTATCAAACTGCATACCTTCAACAACATCAAGTTCATTTTCTATTCCGCTTCCCTCTTCCACAGTTATAACACCTTCTTTGCCTACTTTTTCCATAGCTTCAGCAATTATTTCGCCAACCGCTTCATCGCCATTTGCAGAAATAGTTCCCACTTGAGCAATTGCTTTGTTGTCAGTACAAGGAACACTTAAGTTTTTAACATGATCAACAGCAGCAGATACTGCTTTATCAATGCCTCTTTTTAGATCCATTGGGTTCATTCCAGCAGCGACAGCCTTATTGCCCTCATTAACAATTGATTGAGCAAGAACTGTAGCAGTAGTTGTTCCATCACCAGCCTCGTCAGAGGTTTGTGAAGCTACTTGCTTAAGCATTTGAGCGCCCATATTTTCAAATTTATTTTCTAGCTCTATTTCTTTTGCAACTGATACACCATCTTTAGTAACAGTTGGTGCTCCAAAAGATTTATCAAGAACTACGTTTCTTCCTTTAGGCCCTAGGGTTACTTTTACGGCATCTGCCAAAATATTTACACCTTTGAGCATTTGAGCTCTGGCACTATCTCCAAACTTTACATCTTTAGCTGACATTTATTTCTCCTTTTATATATATTTAAATTTATTCAATAACGCCGAAAATATCACTCTCACTTAAAATGAGATAGTCTTCGCCATCTAGTTTGACTTCGTTTCCGCCATATTGGCCGAATATTACTGTATCTCCAGCTTTGACGTTAACTGGTAATAAGTCTCCAGATTCTAATTTTTTTCCTGGTCCAACTGCTATAACTTCTCCTTGAGAAGGTTTTTCTTTTGCAGCCGCTGAAAGGATAATCCCGCCAGACGATGTCTCATCTTCTTCAGTTCTTTTAACAAGAACTTTGTCATGTAAAGGTCTTAATTTCATTTATTTCTCCGTTGATGGTGCAATTTAGTAAACAGTTTTTACTAAATTAAATAAGTTAGGGATTAGTTAAGGGCTAAATCTTATAAATCAATGGTCTAGATAGCTTTTTTTATTCTAAAAAATCCGAACGCAATTGTAACTCCTATTAAGTCAGCAAGTAAGTCGTTTATTTCAAAGTATCTATAAGGAAGGAAAGTTTGCGCTATTTCGATTAGCAGTCCATAGGAAATAAGAAGAATAAATAAATATATTTTGTCTATCTCAAACTTAGACAAAATGGAGATTATGGCTAAATATAGAAAGGCAATTATATGAAGAACCTTGTCATTGAATAATGAAGGTGCTCCTAGATCTGAAAGAGGAGCAATGCTTAAAAGCATTATTCCTATTATTGAGCCTGCAAAAAGAAGCCTATATAGATTTGTCATTGATGAAGAAATTTTTATTAATCATTATAAATATAATTGAAGGCACTGTTAGCAATGATGTGAATAAATAGAAGTACATCCACCCATAATTTAAATTAGACATCTCTTGAAAATAACTTGCTAGTAAACCTGAAAAACCTCCAAAAAACTTTCCAGGAAGCATCATAAAAGATGTTAAAAGAGCGTATTGAACTGCTGTATATTTTTTTGAGACCATGCTGGTTAAAAATGTAATATTAACTGTTCCTACAATGCCAGCGGCAATGCTATCGAGTCCAACTATCAAACTTAACTTTAAGGGCATTTTAATTGAGCCAAGCAAAATATACTCTTCTTGAGAAATTGCTACATAAGAGAAACAGGCATTAGTCATCATTACTAAAAATGCCCCAGTTAATAGTGAGTAATATAAACCAATTTTTTTTATAAGAATGCCACCAAGAAAAACTCCTATTACAGATGCAATTAAAGCAACTATTTTTACAACACTTCCTATTTCAGTGAGTGAGTACCCCATATCTAAGTAAAAAGGATTAGCCATTGGGCCCATTACAATATCTGTCAACCTATATGTGGCTACTATCAAAAGAAGCAATGATGCCAAGTAAAACCCATACCTTGAACCAAAATCTTTTATTGGTTTTATAAAGGAGTCTTTAAAATTTAAAATTTCTAGTTGTGTATTAATATTCTCTTTTTTCGAAATAACAACACCTATAAGACCTGTAAGCATAAGCAAACCCATGACCTCATAAGAAGTAGACCAGCCATAATTATCAGCCAAAATTAAAGCTAGAGAAGTTGCTGCTAATATGGCCAACCTATAGCCAAACTGATATGCGGCAGCTAAGTTCCCCTGATCTGAGATATCAGCATATTCAATTCTAAAGGCATCAATAGCTATATCCTGAATTGATCCAGAAAATGCTATTAAAAAGGCTATAAAGATAAAAAATGAAAGGCTATCAATTGGATTAATTGAAGAGAGAGTAAATATACAAAAAACGATAATTAGCTGAGTTAAAATAATCCAGCTCTTTCTTCTTCCATATCTATTTAGAATAGGGACAGAAAATCTATCAACAAAAGGAGCCCATAAAAACTTTAGTGAGTATGTGAGTGCTATCCAAGAAAAGAAACCAATCAAGCTAAGGCTTATACCAACATCTCTGAGCCATGCAGATAGTGTGGAGAAAATAAGAATATAAGGAAGTCCTGATGCGAAGCCAAAAGTCCCCATTACTAGCATTTTTCTTATGTTAAACATTTTTTAAATACCTATCCCAATCAAAAAGAATTCCTGGGTCTGATTTCCTTCCTGGAGCTATATCAGAGTGCCCTTTTATATTTTTCTTACCTATAAGATTATACTCTTTCAAGATTAATGAAGTGAGTTCACACAGGCTGTCGTATTGAGCATTATCAAAAGTCTCGTCATCAGAACCCTCTAATTCAATTCCAATAGAGTAATCATTACAATTACCCACACCTTTGTATGAGGACTCTCCTGCATGCCATGCTCGCATATTAAAAGGTACGAATTGAATTACCTCTCCATTCCTTTTGATAAGAATATGAGAAGAGACCTTTAATCCTTTAATTTCCTTATAAAATGGATTTAAAGAATGATCTAGCTCATTTAAAAAGAACTTCTCAATATGATCAGCGCCATATTTTTTAGGGGGTAGACTTATTGAATGAATAACTAAAAGATCAATAGCTAGGTTTTCAGGCCTACTATTAAAATTTGGGGATTTTAAGAATTTAATTCCTTGGACAATGTGATCTCTTAATTCCATTTATCTCAATTGAGGGGGAAGTTTAAAATATATATTCTCCTCATCAACCCCATGCTCGCTAATCATAGCTCCAGTATATTCTTTAAGAGCATTAGCTATTTCCTGAACCCTTTCTTCTGGAGCAGATGCTCCAGCAGTTATTGCAATTCTTCTGCAGCCATCCAATTCTGAAAGATCTAGATCCTCAAAACTATCTATAAGCACAGACTTGCAACCACATTTTTCACTAAGCTCTTTTAATCTATTTGAGTTTGAGCTATTTGTAGAGCCAACAACAATCATAAAATCTGACTCTAAAGCGAGTTGCTTGACAGCATCTTGTCTATTCTGAGTTGCATAGCAAATATCATCTTTTTTTGGAATATTAATGCTTGGGAACCTATCTTTTAAGACTTCAATTATTGATTTCGTATCATCAACACTCAAAGTCGTTTGCGTAACAATTGCTAAATTATCTGGTTTTTCTACCTCAAGAACTTGAGCTTCAGCTTCATCTTGAACTAAGTAAATATTGCTAAGGTTTTTATTAATATGACGCCCCATAGTTCCTTCAACCTCTGGATGACCTTCGTGGCCTATTAAAATGATATCTTTTTCTGCTCTTGCGTGTCTCATAACTTCCATATGAACCTTTGTTACCAAGGGACATGTAGCATCAAAATATTCAAGTTTTCTAGATTTTGTTATTTTTTCTACTGCATCAGATACTCCATGTGCACTAAAAATAACAAGAGAGCCATCAGGTATTTCATCAATCTCTTCTACAAAAATAGCACCTCTATTTTTTAGATCCTCCACAACAAATTTGTTATGAACTACCTCATGTTTTACATAAACAGGGCTTCCGTAGATTTCTAAAGCCTTATTAACAATATCAATTGCCCTATCCACACCAGCGCAAAAACCTCTTGGATTAGCTAACTTAATTTCTTTAGTTTCAGTTGGCATGATCTTTCTTAAATAATTCTAAATATATTATTAAAACTGCCCCTATGCTGATCGATGCATCTGCGAAGTTAAATACAAAGAAGGAGAAATCATTTATCTTTAGATGTAAAAAATCAGTTACGAAGCCATCGGGTACTCTGTCTAAGATATTTCCTAGAGCTCCACCACAAATAAAGGAAAGAGCTATTTTTTTTGAAGGGATAGATTCTTCTTTTAAAAGATATAAAAGATATAAAAATATCAAGATACCAACAACCATAAGAATATTAGAAAATAATCTTTCACCAAAATCTAAGAATCCAAAAGCAACCCCTGAATTAAAAGTAAGGAAAAGATCTATGAAGGGAATGAAGCTTTGCGAAGTTCCTTGGGTAAGGAGGTTTAAAGCAGCTTGCTTGGAGGCAATATCAATACATAACAAAATTATTATCATGTATACATATAATCTATCCTTAAACAAAAAACCTTGCCTCTCCATCAGACTCTATGTTTTTTACGCATCTTGAGCATATCTCAGGATGGGATTCATTACTGCCAATTGATTCGTCTCTATGCCAGCATCTAGTACATTTATTTTCATCTGATTGTTCTATTGAAATGGATAAATCAGTATCTGTTATTACTGAAGCTTTTGATGAGATTAATACAAAATGAAGTTCATCTCCAAGCTTGTCTAGTATGGCCTTATCCTCTATATTTGCTGAGATGATTACCTTAGAATCAAGCGATCCCTTAATCATATTTTCATTACGTAATTTTTCTATAGATTGATTTACTAAATCTTTTATTTCAAAAATTCTTTTCCAGTCGGAAGGCGAAATTAAACAGGAAAAATTATCATTTTTATTATGATATTTTGATAGAAATACTGACTTTTCTTGTTCTTTAAGAGATGGATGAGTTTGCCATAACTCCTCAGCTGTAAACGATAGAATCGGAGCTATTAGTCTCACCAAGGTGTTCATAACATAATCAAGACTTGTTTGACATGATCTTCTTGCATGCGAGCTATCCTTACATGTGTAGAGCCTATCTTTAACAATATCTAAATATATTCCACCCAACTCGTTCACACAAAAATTATGAATCTTTTGCACTGCATTGTGATATGAATAGGTTTCATAGCATTCAATAACTTCTTTTTCTAGATTTCTTGTTGCATTTATTATCCACTTATCAAGCTCAATCTGATTCTCATGCTCTATTTTATCTACTTTATTGAAATCACTAAGATTTCCTAAAATAAATCTGAATGTATTCCTAATTCTTCTGTACTGATCTGAAACTCTTTTAAGTATCTCGTCAGAGGCAACCATTTCACTTCTAAAATCTGTTGAGGCAACCCATAACCTTAAAATATCTGCACCTAGGCTATCCCAGACTTTTTGTGGTGATACTACATTTCCCAATGACTTAGATTGCTTTCTTCCATTCTCATCAACAACAAAGCCATGAGTTAAAACAGATTTGTATGGCGCTCTTCCATTCATGGCAATACTTGTAAGAAGAGATGATTGAAACCATCCTCTGTGCTGATCAGAGCCCTCAAGGTAAAGGTCTGCTACCACTCCTTCTGAAAATCTTTTCTCTGAAACAGCAAAATGTGAGATGCCAGAGTCGAACCATACATCTAATGAGTCTGATGTTTTTACATAAGAGTCAGCATCTTCTATATAGTCTTCAAGTAAGAGCGAGTCCCAGCTTGAAATTCCATTTTCTTCAATCAAGTCTGCAAATATATTGAATAGCTCTGGTTGATTTGGATGAACCAATCCAGTCTCCTTATGGATAACTAGGGTAATTGGAACACCCCAATTTCTTTGTCTTGATATACACCAGTCAGGTCTATCAGTAAGCATCCCTTCAATCCTCTGAAGACCCCAAGATGGCTCCCATTTAACCTCATCAATGCTTCCAAGTGCTTTTTCTAGTAAATTTTCTTTATGCATGGAAATAAACCATTGAGCGGTCGAAGTAAAAATTAGCGGTGATTTATGTCTCCAACAATGGGGATATGAATGTTTATAATCTTCACAATTAGTTAATGCTTTTTTACTTTCAAGCTCAGCAATAACCAAAGGATCGGCCTTCAGCGGAGGAAGCCCAGCTACAAAACCTATCTCCTCCTTGAATAGCCCTTTACTGTTAAGTGCTTTAAAAGTCTCAATATTATTCTTCTTACAAATAAAGTAATCGTCCATACCATGCGCAGGAGCTGTATGAACACAGCCAGTACCTGCCTCTGTTGTGACATGATCTCCATGAAGAAGTACAGATTTTCTTTCCATGAAAGGATGCAATAAATTAATATCTTTTAGATTTGCACCAATTGTTTTAGAAATAATTTTAGCGGTGACACCCCATCTCTCAATGCATGAATCATACATACCTTCTGCTATAACCATATACTCGCCATTAACTTCTATTAGAACGTATTCAAGTTCGGGGTTTATGCATACCGCTACATTTGATGGGATAGTCCAAGGTGTGGTTGTCCAAATAATAAAAGAAATTGGCTTTTCATCATTAAGCTCAAATGCCTTGATGACAGATGGAAGACTGGACTTATCAACATTAAAAGCAACATCAATAGACTTTGAAATTTTATCTTGATATTCAACCTCTGCCTCTGCAAGTGCAGATCCGCAGTCTTGACACCAATGAACTGGTTTTTCACCTTTTTGTACGTGTCCAGCTTCATAAATCTTACCCAGGGCTCTAACAGCATTAGCTTCAAAAGAAGAATCTAAACTTCTATAAGGATTTTCCCATTCCCCTAAAACACCCAGCCTAATAAAATCTTTTTTCTGATTGTCTATTTGACCTAAAGCATACTCCTTGCAAGCTTCTTGAAATGTCTTTTTGTTCTGGACTAAATCACTTTTTTTACCATGTTTTTTTTCAACATTAAGCTCAATAGGAAGCCCATGACAATCCCATCCAGGGACGTATGGAGCGTCCATACCCATAAATGTTTTAGATTTAATTGTTATATCTTTAAGAATTTTGTTAACTGAATGTCCTAAATGAATAGGCCCATTAGCATAAGGAGGGCCATCATGAAGGATGAACTTTTCATTTCCAAGGTTCTTTTCTCTAATTTTATTATAAAGGTCTAACTCATCCCAAAAATCTATAGTTTCAGGCTCTTTTCGAGGAAGCCCAGCTTTCATAGAAAGTTCAGTTTCAGGGAGGTTTAAAGTATCTCTGTAATTTATTGTCATGCTAATCTTTTAAAAATTTGTTGGCTAAAGAAATGTCTTCTTGAATCTGTAATTTTAACATGTCTAAATTTTTAAATTTCTTTTCTTCACGAATTTTCTTCTTGAACTCTACCTCTATTCTTTTTGAATAGATATCTTCACTAAAATTAAAGAGATGAACTTCTAGAACTGGATGAGTTCCGCCGACTGTCGGTCTTATTCCCATATTGGCTATACCCTTATGAATTAAGCCATCTATATTACACTTTACGGCGTAAACGCCTGATATTGGCAGCTTCTGTTTTGGCAGCCAAATATTAGCAGTTGGCGTACCAATTGTCCTACCGAGAGCCTGGCCATGAACTACTTTCCCAGAAAAGGTGTAAGGCCGGCCCAATAAACTTTCCGCAAGATCAAAATTATCAGATATTAATGCCTCTCTTATTCTTGTACTACTTACCCTTTCATCTAGAAATTTAAAAGTATCAGTACTTGAAATTTTTACATTTTTTTTACTGCCCCAAGACTCAAGCTGATGAAAATCTCCCGCCCTATTCAACCCAAACCTAAAATCATCACCAACTGTTAATGAGACTAAGCCAACTTGATCTAATATATCTTCAATGAACGAATCTGGGCTCATGGCTCTAAGATTTTTATCAAACTTCAGAATAAAGACATAATCAATACCGAAATCATTAAGTAACTTAACCTTATCAATCCAAGGAAGAATTCTTGGAGGGACCTTATCAGGGTCTGCTTTTTCTGCAAAATATTCTGCAGCGTGTGGCTCAGTTATAAAAACTATAGTCTTGGCATCAAGCTCAACAGCATCAGATTTAATCTTTTTTAAGATTGATTGATGTCCCAAGTGAAAGCCATCAAAATTTCCAATTGTTCCACATAACCTTAAAGCCGGATGTCTCTCAGTGAAAAGATTTAAATTGTATTGACC
>CAJXAZ010000025.1 GCA_913050015.1 uncultured Gammaproteobacteria bacterium | reverse complement strand
ATGTATTTATGAAGATATCCAAAAGATGAAAGATGAAAGATGAAAAACTAAAAATCTTAAAATTTCCTGATCCACGTCTGAGGACTGTTGCTGTAAAGGTTGAAAAATTCGACAAAAGTCTCGAAAACCTTGCGAAAGGAATGCTAGCCCTTATGTATAAAGAAAATGGCATTGGTTTAGCAGCCTCGCAAGTAGATAAGCACATAAGACTAATTGCGATGGATCTTAGCGAGGAGCGTAATGAGCCTATGTTTTTTGTTAATCCTGAATATAAGATTGTAGATACTCTCAGTACTGATTCTTATGAGGAAGGTTGTTTATCAGTACCTGGATTCAATGAAACAATAACTCGTCCTGATCAAATTGAGCTTTCATGGCAAGACCTAAAGGGAAATCATCATAATATAGTGCCTACCGGGCTCTTAACTATCTGTATACAACATGAGATGGACCATTTAGAGGGTAAGTTAATGGTTGACTACATAAGTCCAATAAAGAGAGATAGGATAAGAAAAAAGTTATCTAAGTAGATTTTTAACAGATTTTAGACGAATATAGAGGTATTTTAACAGATTTTATGAATATTTTATTTGCTGGTACTCCTGATCCTTCTGGTGAGATACTTGAATATCTAGCGAGTAATTCTGCATACAACATTAAAGGAGTTATAACTCAGCCTGATAAGCCCCAAAAGAGAGGTAATAAAATACTAGAGTCTAGCGTATCTAAAATATCGCTGAAGTATGACTTTCCTGTTTTTAAACCCACAAACCTCAATGATCCTGATTTCATTAAAGATATTGAAGACATAGAATTTGATTTTCTTGTGGTTGCTGCTTATGGAAAAATTATTCCAAACTGGCTGCTTCATGCTCCAGGTAAAATCCCAGTTAACGTTCATTATTCTATATTGCCATCCTATAGAGGGGCATCTCCAATTCAAACATCTCTGTTAAATGGAGATAATTTGTCAGGCGTTACTTTTATGGAAATGAGTGAAGGCCTTGATGAGGGAAAAATTATTAAAATTTTTACATTAGATATTATCAAAACTCACAACAAGGTTTCTTTAGAAAAAGACCTTTGTAATCTTGCTATAAAAAATATAGATAATGTTTTAGATTTACTTTTTGCAGATAAGATTTTATTGAATGCCCAGGATGATACAAAAGCATCTTACTGCTCTAAAATTAAAAAATCAGATTCTGTTATTGATTTTGCAGAAAAAGCAGATGTGATTATTAATAAATACAGAGCCTATTCTGAATGGCCTGGCTTGGCTTTTATACATAAGGATGTGTTAGTTAAAATACATGATATGCACCTGTGTCATGAAGATTTATCAGGCATGCCAGGCACAATTGTTAAGTTTGATAAGACTGGTATTTACTTTAAAACAAAGTTAGGAACTATAGTGATTACTCACTTACAACTACCAAATAAGAATAAAATTAGCTCTGCTGATGCATATAATGCATACAGGGAGTTTTTTGTATAATTATTTTATTTGCGCTAGAAGCTTTTAATTGTATTAAAAGAGGTTTAATTTACTCTTTATGAAAATAGTAATTTTAGGTGCGGGGAAAGTCGGCGGCAGTCTTGCAAGAAATTTATCAAATAGTGACTATCAGGTTTCTATAGTTGATGAGGATAAATCAAAACTTTCTGCCCTCGAAGAAAGGCTCGATATAATGACAGTTGAGGGTCACGCAGCAAAACCAAATTCGATAATGAAAGCTGGTGCTGATGAAGACACAATAGTCATAGCGGTGACATCAAATGATGAGGTTAATATCATCGCCTGTCAGATTGCTAAGAATATGTTTAATGTTAAAAAGACAATATGTAGATTTAAAGACACTGCTTATTTGGAGCATTATAAAATTTTTGGAGAAGGTATTATTGATATTCCTATCTGTCCAGAAAATGAGATTACATCCCATCTTAAAGAACTAATAAACCATCCAGGGGCGGATCAGATTGAGCACTTTGCTGGTGATAAAGTTAAATTAGTTTCGGTTAAAGCTAGAAAAAAAGGAAAGCTTGTTGGCAGGGAGCTAAAGTGCATTAAAGATGACATGCCAGATGTGGATACATATATCCCATCTATTTATAGAAAAGGTAAGCCATTCATACCAGAAGGCGATACTGTTATAAAAGAAAATGATGAGGTCTACTTTGTATCATCTGCAGACAACATCGGCTCAATCGTAGATGAGTTTAGAGACCATGAGGATGCTTATTCAAGAATTATGATAGTAGGAGGCGGAAGAGTGGGATTCTCCTTAGCTAGAGACTTAGAAAAGACATATAAAGTTAAATTAATAGAATCTAATATAGATAAATGTAACTTATTATCGAAAGAACTTGATAAAACTATAGTCTTAAACGGATCAGCAACTGACGAAGAGTTGTTGAAAAGCGAAAACATATCAAATATAGATATATTTTGTGCCTTAACTGATGATGATGAGACAAATGTCATGTCTTCACTGTTAGCAAAAAAAATGGGCGCTAAGAAAACAATGATTATATTAAATAACCCATCTTATCTGGGTCTTGTGCCTGGTTTTATAGATATCTATATAGCTCCTTACAGATTGACTGTATCCTCTGTACTTCAAGACTTAAGAGAAGGCGATGTCGCTCAAGACGTTATGCTAAAAATGGATGCCGGAGCAGAGGCGATAGAGGGAATAGTTCATGCCAATGAGTATACATCCAAGCTTTTTGATAAGCCTATAAAAGACATACCTCTGCCAGAAGGAGCCTGTATTGCAGCTATTGTAAGGCATGAGGAAGTTATAATGCCTAGCTCTTCTGTTGAGCTCTGTCTAAATGATCACTTAATTATATTTCTAGCTGATAAAAAGGCTGTTGGCGAAGTAGAGAAACTCTTTAAAGCAAATTAATGAACCCAAAAGCTATAATTAATCTGTTTAGTATCTTGGTAATGTTTTTTAGTGCTTCTTTTGTGCTACCCATAGCTGTATCTTTAATATTTAAAGATTCGGCTCTAATGATCTTTATTATTACCTTTTGCCTGGTTTTCGGGCTTGGTTTAATAGGATGGTTAGCTTCTAGAGGAGGTAATGACGAACTGGGCCAAAAAGATGGCTTTATTATCATTACTTTTTTTTGGTTAATATTAGCTATCGCTGGCTCAATACCCTTTGCCTTAAGTGGCATGCCTCTTGTTGATGCTTTTTTTGAATCAATGTCTGGCATTACAACGACAGGGGCTACTGTTATATCCGGACTTGATAACATGCCGCAGTCACTTCTATTTTACAGACAGCTGCTTCAATGGATGGGGGGAATGGGTTTAATTGTTTTAGCAATAGCTGTTATGCCTTTGCTTGGTATTGGCGGTGGTCAGCTCTATAAGGCAGAAATACCTGGTGCAATGAATGATCAGAAACTAACACCTAGAATAAAAGAGACAGCTCAGGCACTTTGGGCTATATACCTTGGTTTAACTATTGTATGTGCCTTTTTATATTACGTTGGCGGGATGTCTGGCTTTGATGCAATCTCACATAGTCTAAGCACTGTTTCTATTGGAGGGTTCTCAACTCATGATCAAAGTATTGGTTATTTCAATAGCGGGTTCATAGAGTTTGTATGTATAGCGTTTATGCTGCTTTCAGCTCTTAGCTTTACCCTTCATTATTTTGCTATATATATGCGTAAACCGCTCAAATATCTTGCAGATCCAGAGCTACGTTTTTTTATATCGATATTAACAGTAATTTTTTTACTGTCTGTTTGTATAAATTTATTTTCAAAGTCTGGAGATATTTCAATTAGAGAGCTTTTATTTCATTCTGTCTCAATAGTAACTACCACAGGTTTCTCCATAGGTGATTCTGGTGATTGGCCTGCTTCTATTGGTTTCTTATTTCTATTAGGAGCTTTCATTGGGGCTTGCTCTGGATCGGTTGGGGGAGGTATTAAGTCTTGGCGAGTATTAATTATGATTAATTATGCCTATATAAATCTTATGAAGCTTGTTCATCCAAACGGAGTTTTCTCTTTAAAAATTGGATCCAAAACTGTGGAGGAGGATGTTGCTTCTTCTGTTTGGGGATTCTTTTCTATATACGTAATTTCATTTGTCATACTACTTTTAGGCTTACTTGTAACTGGATTAGATTTTGAATCTGCCTTTTCTGCAATTGGTGCTTGTTTGAATAATCTAGGACCAGGGCTAGGCGATGTCTCCCAAACGTATGAAAGCGTTACTCCATTTGGTAAGGGTATATTAGCCTTCGCAATGATACTTGGAAGATTGGAAATTTTTACATTACTAGTTCTATTTACTCCCATTTTTTGGGATAAATAATTAAATATTTAGGTAAGGATTACTAACTCCTATTGGTGGTTTTTTAAACCTTTTATATTCCCAGGAATAATCAGAGGTATTTATATTAATTAGCTTTTCGATATCTTTGTTCATAGATAGTTGGTGCTTACTATCATTGTATATATTTTCATTGCTGTTTATTATATTAACTTCTAGTTTTTTATTTATGTTTAAATTAAGGCTTATAAACACTACCGGCTTCTTTGTTTTTAGCGCGAGTGATGGCACTAGTGTTGTGGTGTAAGAGTTCCTATTAAATAATTCAACATACTCTCCCATCCCATCTTGTGGAACCTGGTCTGGAGCTAGGCATATAACTTTATTAGAAATTAACGCTTTATATAATTGTCTTACGCCTGAGATAGAAGCCTCAAAAACTTTATTATTATTCTCTTCTCTCTGACCTCGAACAAAGGAGTCTAATTTTTGATTTTTTACTTTTTTATAAAGTGTGGTGGTATTGGCCTTTGTATTAATCCACTTAAGCAACATATCAACACTTCTACTATGAATGGCAGCTATTATTAATCCATTTTTATTTGCTATGTTTTGGGTGAGCAGAAACTGATCTGTAATTTTAAATATATTTTCGTGAGCGTAGTGTGTCTTTCTTGACCAGCTAGTGAGTGTTTCAAATCCACTTACCAAGCTTTCAATAAAACTCAGTTTTGCTAGATCTTTTTGGTCGTTATTATCAAGAAGGGGATAAGCAATTTTTATATTTATCAAGGTAACCTTAAACATTGGTGTTCTCTTGTAAAGACCAAACAGGCAGTAAAATTTAACTAGCCCTCTTATGGCAGAGCTTGATGGAATTGATATTAGATAAAATAAAGCTTTCATTCTGATTACTTATTCTTTGATTGTTATATAATCTTAATAGATTTTATTAATATAGGTTAATTAATATTTAAAGCAATAACCTATTATTTAAGAGCTAAGCATTTTATATGTAGACAAATGTCTACTTATTACAAAAAGGAGATAAAATTGACAGCTAAAACAATGGACGAGCTTGTTGCGCTTTGTAAAAGAAGAGGTTTTATCTTTCAATCTGGCGAAATTTATGGCGGATTACAGGGCATGTATGATTACGGCCCACTTGGTGTTGAATTAAAAAACAATCTTAAAAGAGCATGGTGGAACGCCATGGTTTACGAAAATGATAATATAGAGGGATTGGACGCAGCAATTTTATCGAATCCTCTTGTTTTAAAGCATTCTGGACATGAGGATACTTTCTCAGATCCCATGGTTGACTGTAAGTCATGTCAAGCAAGATGGAGGGCTGATTTGGTTGAGGATTCTAAATGTCCAGCTTGTAAATCAACAGACCTAACTGACCCAAGACCATTTAATCTAATGTTTAAGACAAGTGTCGGACCAGTTGATGACGGTAAGTCTTTTGCCTATCTTCGACCAGAAACTGCACAGCAAATATTTACTAACTTCAAGAATGTCGTAGATTCAACTGCAAAATCATTGCCCTTTGGAATTGCTCAAATAGGAAAAGCATTTAGAAATGAAATAACACCTAGAAACTTTATTTTTAGGGTAAGAGAATTTGAACAAATGGAATTAGAGTTTTTTGTTGTTCCAGGTACAGATGAAGAATGGCATAACAAATGGGTTAAAAGTAGGGTTAATTGGTGGGAAGACCAGGGCGTTCCAGAAAGCAGCCTTGAGTTATATGAGGTTCCTGGTGACGAGCTAGCGCATTACTCTAAGAGAACTGTTGATATTATGTATAAATTCCCTCACGGAGTCGAAGAGCTTGAGGGTATAGCAAATAGAACTGATTTTGATCTTGGGTCTCATACAAAAAATCAAGATGAACTAGAAATTTCTGCAGATGTTATGCCTAATAAGGCATCTAACTCTAAGTTAGCGATTCAAGATATAGAAACAAAAAAATGGGTAGTTCCCTATGTAATAGAGCCATCAGCTGGAGTTGATAGAGGTATTTTAGCAATTCTAAATGAATCTTATGAAGTCCAAGAGTTGGATAGTGGGAAAGAAAGAACTGTTTTACATTTAAAACCTCATTTATCTCCTATTAAGGCAGCTGTGATACCTCTTAAAAAAAATAATGAGGATCTTGTTAAAACTGCATCAGATCTCAAGAAAGCTCTTCAAAAGCTAAACCTGGGAAGGGTTGTGCTCGAGAACTCAGGGAATATAGGTAAGAGTTACAGAAGACATGATGAGATTGGTACGCCTTTATGCATAACAATAGACTTTGATACGCTTGAAGATGGCTCTGCAACAATAAGGGATAGAGATTCAATGAAACAAGAAAGGGTAAGCTTGGACTTAATACCAGAATACCTTACTAAGGTCATAAACAGCTAGGTAACGAAATTTATTAAATATCTAGGTCTGTAACGGTTAAAGCGTTCTCATCTATAAATGCTCTTCTAGGCTCAACATCATCGCCCATTAACATTTCAAATGTATGATTGGCGTCTTGAACATCATTAATATTGACTTGCTGCATTCTTCTTTCTACTGGGTCCATAGTAGTATCCCATAATTGCTCAGGGTTCATCTCACCAAGCCCTTTATATCTTTGAACTTCTAGTCCCCTTGTTCCATTTTTTGAATACTCTTTAACCGCAGCTTCTTTTTGCTCTTCATCTGACGCATATACGAAGTCTTTTCCTTTTGTAATTTTGTATAAAGGTGGAAGAGCTATATAAATATGGCCTCTATCGACAATCTCAAACATTTGTCTATAGAAGAATGTTAGTAACAGAGTTCTGATATGAGATCCATCAACATCGGCATCTGTCATGATAATTATTCTATGGTATCTAAGCTTATCAATATTAAACTCGTCTTTACCTATTCCACAACCAAGAGCTTTGATTAAAGTGCCTACCTCTTGGGAACCAAGAACTTTATCTATTCTAGCTTTCTCAACATTAATAATTTTTCCTTTCAAAGGAAGAATGGCTTGATTTTTTCTATTTCTACCTTGCTTTGCAGATCCGCCAGCAGAATCTCCCTCGACTATGTATATTTCAGATAGCGCAGGATCTTTTTCTTGGCAATCTGCTAACTTTCCAGGCAAGCCAGCTATCTCTAGAACACCTTTTCTTCTTGTCATTTCTCTAGCTTTTCTTGCTGCCTCTCTAGCTAAAGCTGCCTCTGCAACTTTTGCATAAATACCAGCCGCATCTTTAGGGCTTTCCAGAAGGTAATCATTAAAATGCTTACTGAATACTGTGCTTACCACACTCTCAACTTCCGATGAAACTAGTTTTTCTTTTGTTTGTGATGAGAATTTAGGATCCGGGACTTTAACAGAAATAATCGCAACTATACCCTCTCTAACATCTTCACCGAGAAGATCTGTTGGAGATTTCTTTGCATTTTCTCTTTTTATAAATGCCTTTAAAACCCTTGTTAAACTTCCCCTAAAGCCCGCCAAATGAGTTCCTCCATCTTTTTGAGGAATATTATTTGTATAAACCAATACATTTTCTGTATATGAGTCTGTCCATTGAAGGGCTATTTCAACACCAACATCGTTTTCTGTTCCTGAGCACTCAAATATTTCTGTTACATGTTTTTTAGTACCCTTTAGGTAGGTTACATAACTTGAAAGACCGCCGCTATTTTTAAACTTTTTAGACTTTCCTGTTCTTTCATCTTCTACGGTTATTGATACACCCGCATTAAGAAATGAAAGCTCTTGTATTCTTTTATGGATTCTACTTATTTCAAAAGTTACTGATGAGAATGTCGTACTAGAGGGATAGAATGTTATTTCTGTTCCTGTTTCTTCAGAGGCTCCAAGTTTTTTAAGCTTAGCTAATGGAGCTCCATGTTTGTATTCTTGGAAGTACTCGCCGCCATCTCTACAAACTTTTAAAATTAATCTATCAGACAAAGCATTAACAACTGAGACTCCAACTCCATGGAGGCCGCCTGATACTTTATAACTATTGTCATCAAACTTTCCACCCGAATGGAGTGTTGTTAGAATTAACTCAGCAGCAGAAATCCCCTCATCTTTGTGAACATCAACTGGAACGCCTCTGCCATTATCCTTAACCGTAACCGAGCCATCTTTGTTAACTATTACATTTATATCTGAGCAATGTCCTGCCATTGCCTCATCTATACAATTATCTAAAACTTCGAATACCATGTGATGAAGACCGGATCCGTCATCCGTATCACCTATATACATTCCCGGTCTTTTTTTAACCGCCTCTAAACCCTTTAAAACTTGGATATTAGATGAATCATAAGTTGCTTCTTCTACTTTTTTTGGCATATTTTTTTATCTTAATTGTTCCACGTGGAACTTTTTAAATTCTCTAAAATTGGCCTCTATTTTACTACTAAAATGATCATCTATACAGGAAAAAATTATTTGATTATTAAGTGTATTCAGAAGCTCTAAAAAGATATTGAACGTATTGCTGTCAAGCTCAGATTTAATATCATCTATTATCAGAGTAGCGTTGATATTATGTTGTTTTCTGAGAACTTCGTGCTGAGCACAACACCAAAGTATTGAAAATAGTTTTTGTTCTCCTCGGGAGAGGATTTGTCTTGCATCAACATCTCCGATAAGAAACCTGATATCTGCTTTATGCGGACCTTCTGTTGTGGTTCTTCTCTTAAGATCTTTAAATCTATTATTAGTCATTGTGCTGGCAAGCTCATATGATTTATCCCAACCTGGGAAAAAATCAATAACAATATCATTTAAGAAATTTACTGAAGCAGAGTGTTTGATAGTGTTAATAAGAATGTTTAATTCCACAAGAGTTGCTTTGAAGAAATCATTTCTTTTAAGATCTAGCCTTTCACCTTCCTCAGAAATTTTTATATCCCAGGGCTCTATATTTGAAATGGAGCCTGATTTAAGAAGGCTATTTCTTTGCTTTAAACATCGATAATAGGCAAACCAATTTTCTAGAAAACTTTTGTCTGATACAAAAAGAGCTCTATCTAAAATTTTTCTTCTAAAGTCCGGAGAGGCGTCTGCAAATGAAAAGGTATTGTTATGTATTGCGGTTGATGGAAACTCTCTGATCAGTCTGCTAGAAGTCGTCTTGGTATTATTTATTAGTACTGAAATAGATTTATTTTTTTCTTTCGTTACAGAAAGGATGTACCCCTTATCAACGTCGTAGCTTTTAAGGGAGAAAGAATCTTCTCCTTGAGCAATTAGAGCTTGAAGATTTGAACTCTTAAAAGATTTACCACTTGAACAAAGATGAATAGCTTCCAGTAAAGATGTTTTACCAGAACCATTCTTACCATAAAAGAAATTAATTCCAGGCGATAGCTCTATTTTTGTTGATTTAAAACACCTAAAGTTATTAAGTGTTAATTCTTTGAAGGCCATCTTTAGATAAGCAAAGGCATTACAACATACTTGAAGCTTTCAGAACCTGGGTTGGTTATTAGACAGCTTTTATCTGAGCCAAAGAAGTGAATCTCAACATTGTCATTTTCAATTGATGAAATTATCTCTTGAAGGTAGTTAACATTGAAAGCTATATCCATAGCCTCCCCTGCATAAACACATTCAACACTTTCCTCTGCTTGTTCTTTTTCAGGATTATTGGCTGATATATTAATTTTATTATCTGAGGTTATTATTCGTATCCCTCTATATTTTTCACTTGAAAGAACACTTACTCTACTTAAACTTTCTGATAAACTTTTTTTGTTAATAGTGAGTGTTGAGCTATCCCCTGACGGAATAACTTGCTCATAATCTGGGAACTTGCCTTCAATTAACTTGCTTGAAAAAGTTGTGCCTGAAACATCGACTGTAATAGAGTTAGCCCCTAACTGAAGAAGAATATTGTCTTTCTCATCTCCTACCAGCTTACCTATTTCGTTAATGGACTTTCTTGGAACTATGCCTGTAATTTGCTCTGAAACACCCTCATTTAGGCCCAATGAAGCTAGTGCAAGGCGATGAGCATCTGTCGCAACACTAGTAATTTGTGTATCTTCTATTGATAGATATAACCCATTTAGGTAGTGCCTCCAGTCTTGATTTCCCATAGCAAAGGCTGTTTTACTAATTAAAGATTTGAGGTTTTGAGGGGTAATATTTATTGAACTTGATTTTTCCTCTTTTTCAAACACAGGAAAGTCTTCGCTCGGAAGTGTTGCTAAATTATATTTACCAGAGTCTGTTTCGATTCTTAGGTTGTCACCATCTAAAAAGAAATGAACTTCTGACATGTCTGAAAAAAGTCTACACAATTCGCTAAGTTTTTTTGCTGGTGCAGTTACCCTGCCCCCACTTTTAAAATTCGTTATTGTTGATATCGTTGATATTTCTGATTCTAGATCTGTGGCTGTAAGTCTTAAAGTGGACTCATCCACTTCAAACAAAACATTTGCTAAGATTGGGAGAGTTTGTCTTTTTTCGACAACGCCAAGGGTTGCTGTAAGAGACTTTACAATCTCCTCTTTTGATATATAAAAATCCATAATTAATTTGTTAGTGTTCTATTGAGGTTTCTGTAGTCTTCTTCTTGCGATGGGTTCTCTTTTCTTAGTTCTGCTATTTTTTTACAAGCATGTAAAACTGTTGTGTGATCCCTTCCATTAAAAGCTTCTCCGATTTCCGGCAAACTGTGGTTTGTTAGCTCTTTAGTAAGCGCCATGGCTAATTGTCTTGGCCTGGTGATTGATCTGCTTCTTCTTTTAGATAGCAAGTCTGAGAGCTTGATATTGTAATATTCTGCAACTGTTTTTTGTATGTTCTCAATACTAACCATCTTGGCGGAGATTACAAAAAGATCTTTAAGAGCCTCTTTGACCAATGCCAGATCAATTGGTTGGTTGGTAAAGCGGGAATTAGCAACAACTCTTTTTAAAGCGCCCTCAAGCTCCCTGATGTTAGATCTTATTCTTTGTGCAATATAGATAGCACAATCGTTTGGAAGCTCAACACCCATAGATGAAGCTTTCTTTAATAAAACTGCCGCTCTTGTTTCAAGCTCAGGAGGGTCTATTACTACTGGTAATCCCCATCCTAGTCTAGATTTTAATCTTTCCTCTAACCCATCTATTTCTTTAGGGTATTTGTCACAAGTTAATATCATTTGGTTGTTTCTATCTAACAAAGCATTAAATGTATGAAAGAACTCCTCTTGAGACTGCTCCTTTCCAGCAAAAAACTGTATATCATCAATTAATAGAGCATCGGCATTCCTATAAAAAGACTTAAACTCGTTCATTGCACCCAATTGAAGGGCTTTTACCATATCTGAAACAAATTTTTCTGAGTGAACGTAAACAATTCTCTTATCAGGATCGTTTTTACGGATTTCATTGCCCACAGCATGCATTAAATGAGTTTTACCTAGGCCTACACCACCATATATAAATAAAGGGTTGTAATCTCCTTTAGGGTTTGACGCCACTTGCTTTGAAGCTGCCAAGGCAAGGTGATTAGACTTTCCTTCAACAAAATTATCAAAAATATAAGACTCAACTAACTTAGAATGGCCTGATTCACTGCCTTTCTTATATTTATCGACAAATGTTTCTTTTGTATGTGTTTTAAAAACTAAACTTATGTCCTTTTTTGATTGCTGTTTAACCATTTCGGTTATTTCAGTTGAAAGGTTTGCTTCTACATAATTTAAAATGAAGTCATTTGGTGCTACAAGCTCTAGTATGTTATCGCTTAAATTAGCTTTCAATGGCCTGATCCAGGTGTTAAAATCATCCTGTGTTAGTTTATTTTCTAGCTTTTCTGAGCATTTATTCCAAAATTCCAATCTATTCTCCTCATTTATGATCATCTAGTCTATTAAAAAACTAACAAGATATCTACAGGATAACACTATGAATTTTCTGTGGATAACTTGTTGATATAAATTATTCATTTGTTTTTGGTGAATTATGTGAAATGTTTAAATTATTGGGCTATAATGCCCCACTATTTTTTGGACAGCATATTATGAAAAGAACATTTCAACCTAGCACTCTTAAGAGAAACAGAACTCATGGCTTCAGAGCTAGAATGGCTACTAAGGCTGGTAGAGCTATATTGTCTGCAAGAAGAAAAAAAGGTCGTAAGGATTTAACTGTTTAAAACTTGGTGCTTTCAAGGCTTCCAAGACATTTCTATTCGTCTAAAAATTTTAGGATCTTCTTTCTAAAAGACGACAAAGAATCTTTAAGAATTTCAATATCTAAAAAAAACTTCAAACTTGCTGTATCCAGAAATCTTGTAAAAAGGCATATCAAAGAAATTTTTAGAATCAATGAATTAAAGGTTGAAGGCGGCTGTTTCCTTGTGTTTGTTTTTGCTCCTTTTTCTAAATTAAAATACTCAGAAGCTTCTGTTGAAATCGTTAACGCTGTAAAATCTCATAACTTATAACAAAACACTGTCAAATGAATATCAGAAAAATTTATGTTGGTTTAATTGCATTTCTATTGATGGCTATGTTTTACACATGGACCTCTGAAACTAGAGCCCTTTCAACATCAACTCATTTAGCGCTGGCTAAATCAGAAAATGCCTTACCAATGATTTCAAGTAACGGTGACTACGTAAATATAGAGAATGATCTATTAAAAGTAAGGATTGCTGTCAATACTGGTGCAATAGTTGAAACAAGGCTTAAAGAATATAAAGTTGAGAATGTCGAGGGGGCATTAGGCTCTAGGGTTTTTGGATCAGATGATTCAACTTTATTTAAATACTATTTTAAGAGCGGGTTCACAGGACAGGCTGCAAACTAT
>CAJXAZ010000024.1 GCA_913050015.1 uncultured Gammaproteobacteria bacterium | reverse complement strand
TTGATTAAAAGTCAACTGCTCTACCAACTGAGCTAGCGACCCGCGGTTATACACAATAAAAAAAGGTGATTATTCCATATTTTTCAATAACTGCAAGGCTAAAGATGAAGCAGTGTTATTTGGATACTCTCTAACCACAAATCTGTACCTTTCTTTTGCCATATCTATGTCATTATTTTTAAGGTAAATATCGCCTATTTTTTTATGAGCAAGGGGGACTCTATAATGCTCAGGGAAAGAAGAAATAAGCTCCATAAAGTAATTTTTAGATGCCTCTAAATTATTATTAATAATAGATATTTCTCCAAGCCAAAAATAAGATAGTGGGGTTTTTTCATCATCCTTAAAACTTTCTACAAAATACTCAAAAAGAGTAAAAGCTTTTTCAAACTCTTGATCTTCAAGAGACTTGGTAGCAGATTCATATACATCTTCTTTACTTTTAAGATCCTCAATGCCCTTAAATCTTATCGCTGAGCTGAGACCCAAAGATTCTGTCTTAGATTGATCTATCTCAATTTCAGAGCCTGCAGATTCATTGATAAGCTTTTCAATTAGATATTCCTGAGATTCAACTTTATTTCTTAAATCAGCTATTTCAGCCTCAAGCTCCTGCATCTTTAAAAAAAGAATATCAGCCTGAACAACTTCCCTGTCTTCAGCTAATGTTTGCAAGGATAAAAACCCCAATAAAACTAATGAAGATATAGAAATTGATAGTTTCATATATTAATTTATTTCTGCTCTTCTATTTTTTGCATGACTCATTTCGTCAGTTCCAAATGCAAGAGGTCTTTCTTCCCCGTAACTCTTTACAGATACCCTAGATCCAGCAACTCCGTTAAGTGCAAAATAATCTTTAACAGACTCTGCTCTTCTTTGCCCAAGGGCTAAATTATATTCTCTTGTTCCTCTTTCATCTGCATGACCTGAGATCGTTATCTTGATTGCTTGATTAGCCTTCATTGCAGTAACAGCACCCTTTAAAGTTTGAATTGATTTGCTTGAAAGGTTAAAGCTATCAAAATCAAATAATACTGTAGCATTAGTAAAAATTGCTTTAGTTTCATAATCGAGTGTTGCTTCTTCAGCAACAGATGCTTGAACTGTTTGAACATTTCTATCATATAAAGTTTCCTCGGTAACATTCATGCTCGAGCATGATGATAAAACCATAGTAAATATTACTATTCCGAAAAAGTTACTTGTAAGTCTGTGTGGTGCTTTAGACATTGTTATCTCCTATATATTATCTTAAAAATCCTGACCATGAGGGCTCTCTAACCTCTCCTTTTTTTGCTGGAAGCTTAAATCTAGCTCCGCTAAGAGTAACTCCTGCAAGCAATCCTAACTCATCCTCAGTTGTAGCATAGATTATCACATTCCCATTAGGAGAAATACTAGGGGACTCATCTAATCTAGATTCTGTAAGAGATCTAACAAAATTTTCATCAAAATATTTTAGTGCTATTTGAAATTTTTTATTAGATCTATGTACAAATATAGCGCCATCGCCATTTGCTAAATAGGATGCTTTGGCATTGTAATTACCCTCAAAAGTAATTCTTTTTGGCTTAGAGTTAGATCTTCTTAAATCAATCTCATATAGCTGAGGTGATCCAGATCTACCTGAAGTAAACATTATTCTTGAGCCGTTTGGGGACCATGATGATTCTGTATCTATTGAATAGTGATTTGTTAATCTTGTTAAATTTTTATTTTTTAAATTCAAAATATATATTTCTGCGTTGCCATCTTGATATAACGTTAGAGATAGAAACTTCCCATTCGGTGACCAGGATGGAGAGCTTACTTGTGTGCTATTTTTAAGTGCGATTTCTCTTTTACCTGATGCAAGATCCTGAATAAAAACCTTTGCCATGCCAGTTTCAAAAGAAACATATGCAACTTTTTTGGAATCAGGTGACCAAGAAGGAGAAATAATGGGCTCATTACTCCTTAAAAGAATTTGCTCATTGGCTCCATCAGCATCAGCAATAACAAGTTGAAATAATGATTTATCTGTATTTCTCTCCTCTGTTACGTAGAGAAGTTTTGTTGATGCCACCCCCTGCAAACCAGTTATCTCTTCATATATTCCATCACTTATGTAATGTGATAGCTGTCTTATTTTATTAGGAATTCCAAAGACCTTTGATGTTCTTATTTTCTTTTCTTTTCTTACATCGTAAATATCATACGAAACAGATAAATTAAATTTACTCTCTGTAATTAATGAGCCAAGAACAATAAAATCTATACCTAGCAACTTGAAATCCTTATATTTAATTTCCTCCTCATTCCTAGGTACAGAAATAAGCTGGCTACTATCACGAATAATAAACTCACCCGTTCTTTTCATATCACTTTTAATAATACTATTAATTTTTTTGCTAATTTTTTGAGGTCCATCAAAGTTAATGACCGCTAAGCTATATGGATTTTCTGTTCCTTTAGTAATTTCAAGAACTAGCTCCGCATAAATAAAATTTGGAATTAGTAAAAGAAATAATAATTTTTTCATGATGATGGGTTAAAGGTGATGACTATATTTCTAAAATTATTTTGATATATGCTATACGGGATTTTATTAAAAAAGCTAAAAGTTTCAACTCTTTTAATTGCTTTGATGGCTGAATTATCAAAACGTATGTTGCCACTGCTCTTAATTAAATCCACATCTACAATACGTCCATTTTTATTTATAGTCATTCTAAGATCACAGATTAAGCCGCTTTGAATATTCTGAGGTTTTACCCATGCTGATTGAATAAATTTGATGATCATATTGCTAAAAATATTAACTTGAGATTCTTCTGAATTTTTTGCTATTAGCTGATCCTCTTGAATCAAAGAATTGATATTGGAAGATTTTATTTCTGGGTTGAATAGAATTTTATTTTCTACAATTACCTCTATTGGAGTTTGAGAAACAACTTTCCTAACTGTTGGAGCAATAGTTTTTGCTAACTTTTTAACCTCTTCTTCAAAGATTAAATTAACGCTAACTGGTTTGCTTAAAACCGGTCTAAGTTCCTTCTCTGAATAGAAAAAGCCTATCAAATACAGAGCAACAAAAGCATGTATTGAAAATGAAAAAAATGAGGCTATAAAATAATCGGATTTAATCTGCATAGCCTGTTGTTACTATTCCTATTTTTGATATACCAACGCTTTGAACAGCAGCCATTGCTTTAGCCACGCTATCAAAAATAACTCCCTTGTCACTTTGGAAAACAATTTCAATTTCTGGGTTGGCCTCAAAAATAACAGAAGACTTCCTTTTAAGCTCATCAAGACTTATTGGGAGAGTCTCCTCACCAACATTTAGGTAATAGTTGCCTGAGACATCTATAGATATGACTAAGGGCTCATTCTGAATAGACATCTTTGTAGTATCTGTTTTTGGAAGATTAACCTCAACTCCTTGGATTAATAAAGGAGAGAGAACCATAAATATTATTAGAAGAACTAGCATTACATCAATGTAGGGAACGACATTAATTTCTGCTTTAAGTTTCTTTTTTTTCGAAAGCCTATATATCATTTATTTTTAATTGACTGCTTATAAAAGATACTTGCAAGCTCTTCTGAGAAAATTACTGTTGACTGTGTTATTGACTCTGAATCAGATACATATTTATTAAAAGCAATAACTGCGGGTATGGCTGCAAATAAACCCATTGCAGTTGCTACTAAAGCCTCAGATATCCCAGGTGCCACTGCGTTAATTGTTGCTTGTGTTGCATCGGATAATCCCTGAAAAGAGGTCATAATGCCCCATACAGTTCCCAGAAGGCCTATATATGGACTAACAGACCCTACATTAGCTAAGAAAGATAAGTGTTTATTCATCTCCTCTTCATCTGATGCAATTGCCACCCTCATGGACCTATTAAGACCTTCAAGATCCAACTCAGTAATTTCTTTATCTGAGCTAATTTGAGAAAACTCTTTAAAGGCGCTTTTGAAGACATTTAATGATCCATAAAAGGAGGTTTCTTGGTTAGAAATTTCTTTATATAAATCTGTTAAATTCTCTCCACTCCAAAACCTTTTCAAAAAACTAGAGTTTATGTCTTTGATTTTTTTATAAAAGTTATATCTTTCAACTATAACTACCCAAGTAAGCAATGACGCTATTAGGAGAATTGACATGACCATCTTGACAACCATTCCAGCTTCTAAAAATAAGTTTATTACAGATATATCATTCATTTAGCTCACCTTTGTTAAAGATTAATAGTAAATCATTAGGAAAGATTTGTGGTTTTTTTGTAATAAGGTTAATAAGACATACCTCTATAACACCCCTACATAAAATCTTGCCATCTTCAGGATTGACCATTGATTGATAGAAAATCATCCTAGCTTTAGATTTTTTTTCAATTGCAGTTTTAATAACAAGACTATCCTCAAGTTTAGCAGGCAGAAGAAAATCCATCTCTGCTCGCTTTACTACAAATGCTAGGCTATTTTGAACTAAGTCTTTATGAAAAATTCCATTTTCTAATAAGAAATTAGATCTAGCCCTTTCAAAAAATTTTAAATAGTTAGCGTGATAAACAAAACCTTGAAAATCAGTATCTTCAATGTAGATATCTAAAAGGAAGTCTCTATGCTGTATATGTTTTCTCATGCAACTCTATATCTGCCTGAAATAACTCAAGAATTATTTGGATGAAATCAGGCCATAAAAGATCAACAGTAACTAGATTATTCTTAATTTTAGGATTTATACAACAAGCTAAAACTCTTACTTTTATAGGTCTATTATTAAATTTATAAACGAGTGCTGGCTTTAAATGATTCTGTTTAGATGAGGCAATAACCTGGTCCCACCAATCAGGTCTTGGCTCAGCACCACTTCCATAGGCCTTGCATTCAATGCACCAATTACCAAGCATTAGATCTGGAAGATCTTTTGTTCTTGTTTGCTCTAGTATTCTTTTTACCGGATTAGATAAGTTGAGGTCTTTAATAAATAGATTGGCTATTTGCCTTTCAAAGGCAGCGCCTTTTGCTCTTGAATTAACAGACAAAGTTAATCCTCGGCCTCAAAATTATCTGGAAATTCTGCATTGGTATGTACTTCTTGGACATCATCGAGATCATCCATAAAATCCATAATTTTTAATACCTTTTCAGACATCTCTTGATCAATTGCAATTGATAACTCTGCTCTAAATGTTAAATCTGCACTGGTGTGTTCTACGCTCTTCACCTTTAGTGACTCTAAAACATTATTAAGATCAGTGCTTCCGGTAATGATTTCAAAGTACTCGCCCTCGTCAACTAAGTCCTCAGCTCCTGACTCAAGAACTATCTCCATTAAATCGTCTTCTGAGTAATCTTTAGAGATATGAATAACGCCTATTTTATTAAAAAGATATGAAACAGATCCATCGGTTCCTAAATTACCACCATTTTTTGAAAATGCATGGCGAACATCTGATACTGTTCTATTTCTATTATCTGTCATTGTTTCAACTAAGATAGCCACTCCACCAGGACCATAACCCTCAAAAGTTATCTCTTCAAGCGAACCAGTTTCACCTGTACCTGAGCCCTTCTCAATTGCCCTCTTGATATTGTCCTTTGGCATATTAGCCGCATTTGCCTTGTCTAATGCCAATCTCAATCTTGGATTATCATCTGGATCAGGCCCGCCTTTTGAAGCAACTGTTATTTCTCTAATAACCTTTGTCCAAACCTTTCCTCTAGAAGCATCTTGTCTAGCTTTTCGATGCTTTATATTTGCCCATTTTGAATGACCTGCCATTTATTAATCTTCCTTGTGCGTGCTGACTATTTTAAGTTCTTCAAGTTGCGCATCATCAACCTTGCTTGGAGCATCAGTTAAAAGACATGTAGCACTCTGTGTTTTAGGAAAAGCTATGACATCCCTTATGTTAGAGGTATCTGTAACTAGCATAACAATTCTATCTAATCCAAATGCTATTCCTCCATGAGGAGGACATCCAGATGAAAGGGCTTTTAATAAAAAGCCAAATTTACTATCAGCCTCTTCTTTGGATATATTTAAAATCTTAAATATTGCTTCTTGCATTTCTGCATCAAATACTCTTAAAGAGCCTCCACCAATTTCATAACCGTTTAGAACTATGTCATACGCGTGAGCAATAGCTGTCTGTGGTGATGCTTCTAGTTCGTTAGATGAGCATTTTGGAAGTGTAAAGGGATGATGAAGTGAAGTAAGGTTTCCTTCCCCATTCTTTTCAAACATTGGGAAATCTACTACCCAGCAAGGCGCCCATTTTGAAGTAAACATATCTAAATCTTCGCCAATTTTTTTAATAAGGCTGCTCATACTTAAATTAACAACTGATTTCTTACCTGCGCCAAAAAATAATAGATCGTCATTTTTGAGATCTAACTCAGAAATCAATGAGGCAATAGTTTCTGGTTTTAGGAATTTTAGGATTGGTGATTGAAGACCGTTCTCTATATCACTAACATCGTTGACTTTTATATAAGCCAAGCCTTTAGCTCCAAGCTTAGAAACAAAATTGGTATATTCATCTATTTGACCTCTAGATAAAGAGTTGCCACCAGGAATTTTTAGAGCAACTACTCTTGAATTATCATTTTTTGCAGGCTCTGCAAAAACTTTAAATTCTTCATCTTTCACTAAATCAGATATTTCTACTAATTTGAGGGGTATTCTAAGATCAGGTTTGTCGCAACCGTAATCTCTCATTGAGTCGTGCCAGTCAAGAATAGGAAATTTATCTAGCTTATCTCCACAAAACTTCTCAATTAACAGTGAAATCATATCTTCGCCAACTTCCATGATGTAGTTTTGGTCTATAAAAGATGCCTCTATATCAATTTGGGTGAACTCTGGCTGACGATCAGCTCTTAAATCTTCATCTCTAAAACAACGAGCAATTTGATAATATTTATCTAAGCCGCCCATCATAAGTAATTGCTTGAATAGTTGAGGTGATTGAGGCAATGCAAAAAATTTGCCAGATTGAACTCTACTAGGGAGAACGAAATCTCTCGCTCCTTCTGGAGTTGCTTTTGTAAGAATAGGTGTTTCTATTTCATGGAATTCTTTTTCATCTAAATAGTTTCTAACTGCTGAGGTAATTTTTGATCTGGTTACTATCCTTTGATTCATTTCAGGCCTTCTAAGATCAAGAAATCTATTTTTCAGACGTACATCTTCATTTACATCCTGATAATCGTCTAAAGGAAATACCGGAGTTACGGCTTTGCTTAAAATCTTTATATTTTGAGCCTCAAGCTCAATATCACCTGTAGTCATATTTTTATTAGCTGTGCCTTCAAGTCTAGCTCTTACAATTCCTGATATTTCTACAACAAACTCATTTCTTAGAGTCTCTGCAATGGCAAATGATTCTGCATTATCTGGATTAATAACTGCCTGACATAGGCCTTTAATATCTCTCACATCTAAAAATATAACCCCTCCATGGTCCCTTCTTTTATGAATCCACCCACATATAGTTACCTCTTCATCAAGATTTGTAGTTGTAATTGCTCCGCAATAGTGAGATCTCATAGTGTTTCCTTGTTTATTTAGTAATCTTATCTTGTTTAGGCTGCTTCTTGGAGTCAGAACTTGAATTTGTTGAAGATTTTTTATTTGAAGATGTGTCGTCAGAAGCTATATTTTTCTTTGTACCTGTTTTAAAATCTGTTTCATACCATCCGCCGCCTTTCAACCTAAAAGAAGGAGCTGAAACCATTTTCTTAAGAGTTTCTTTACCACATTCAACACATAGAGTTTTAGGTTCATCACTGAACTTCTGAATTACTTCTATCTGATGTCCACAATCTGAACATTTATAATCATAAATCGGCATAAGTCTTCAAAAAAAGATAAAATTATAAACCATAAGGATTTATTCATATAACTAAATTATAAAATGTTGCTATCAAAATTATTATTACCGACTTTAAAAGATGCTCCGCAGGAAGCTGAAGTAATTAGTCACAAGCTAATGCTTAGAGCGGGGATGATAAGAAAAGTTGCTTCAGGCATCTATACATGGCTCCCACTTGGCTTAAAAGTCCTAAGAAAAATAGAAAATATTGTTCGTGAAGAGATGGATGCTTCAGGAGCTCAAGAAGTTTTAATGCCTATGGTTCAGCCCAAAGAGCTTTGGGAAGAAACTAATCGATGGGAGAAGATGGGTCCAGAGCTTCTTAGAATTCAAGATAGACATCAAAGAGATTTTTGTCTTGGCCCAACCCATGAAGAAGTTATAACAGATTTAATTCGTACAAATGTAAGAAGCTATAAGGAGCTTCCATTAAACATATATCAAATACAAACAAAGTTTAGAGATGAGATTAGGCCAAGGTATGGGGTAATGAGGGGGAGAGAATTCCTAATGAAAGATGCTTACAGCTTTAATGCTGATGAGGCCTGTCTTCAAGATACCTATTTAACAATGAGAAATACTTATAAAAAAATTCTTGAGAGGTTAGATCTTGATTATAAAATTGTTGCAGCTGATTCTGGGGCGATAGGCGGAGATGCTTCAGAAGAGTTTCATGTTTTAGCTGAAAATGGAGAAGATACTATTGCAATAAGTGACTCATCTGAATTTGCTATTAATACTGAAGTGCTTTTAAAAGAAGGTGAGGATATATCCTCTCTTGAAGGCAAGCCATCACCAGACGGAAATGGAACTATACAAATTAAAAAAGGTATCGAGGTTGGTCATATTTTTCAACTTGGCAAAGTCTATGCAGAAAGTATGAAAGCAAATGTTCTAAATAAAGAAGGTAGAGCTTCAACACTTCACATGGGTTGCTATGGGATTGGTGTTTCAAGACTAGTTGCTGCAGCCATTGAACAGAATAATGATGAAAAAGGTATTGTGTGGCCTCATAGTATTGCTCCATATGATATTAATATAGTGGCAATTGGATATGATAAAAATGAGCAGATTGCTGAAGCTTCTCATGAACTATATGAGCAGCTAATAAGCATGGGTTACGAAGTTCTCCTAGATGATAGGAAAGATGGCTACGGAACTAAAATGAAAGATTCTGAGCTAATTGGAATTCCTTTAAATATAATTATTGGTAAGCAATTTATAGAAAATAAAGAGATCGAATTAAAATCTAGAAACGGTGAGAGTTCCGTAAATCCAATTTCTGATATTGAAACTGTTTTAGATTTCTTTAAAGATAAATAACTACTATTTATTATTAGTAAGAGTTGACGTCTTTTTTTTCTTTGCTCTTAAAGAATTTCTGTATGAAGAAAGATAAGACTATAGAAATTAAACCCCATGTGACAAGAGCATATGCCCACCCCTCTATGATAATAAAATCAAAGTTAATTTGAAGTTTAAATATCAAGCCAACACATAAGCTTGCTATACCTAATGGAAGAAATAAAACTAGTGATCCAATGAATATTTCAAAGATAATTAGTCCAACTCCAGCAATTAACCAAATATCAGGATTTTCTAAAAAAGTAATATCCATTAATCTTTTTTAGTATCTTTAAAGCTTTCTAGAATCACTTCTAAGCTACCTAAGGCCTTAGTTACATCTGTTGGTATGACTAGGGTTTTAGATTGTCCTGATGAGGCTATAGCAGTCAAGCCATCTACCTGTCTTTTCATAATCTCAAAATTTACAGCCGGCTGACCGTCATCTTTAATAGCCTTGCCTACCACTCTTGTTTGCTCAGCATCTGCTTCAGCTTTAATTTTAATAGCATAAGCATCGGCATCAGCAGTAATTTTAACCGCATCAGCAATTTTCTCAGCTTCATATAATCGAGCATCTGCATTTAATTCTATGCTTCTCTTTTGACCTTCTGCAGTTGCAATAGTCGCCCTTCTTTCTCTTTCTGCGTTTAACTGCTGTCTTTGTGAATCTTTTGTTTGCTCGTCAACCAAGACATCTAGGATTTCTGTTCGTGTAACCTCAACGCCCCAAATTTCAGCGGCTTTGCTCAATCTATCTCTAATCTCATTATTCATTGATTCTCTTGAGCTCTGCAAATCATCTAGCTCTAATTTACCAGCCGCAGATCTTATTACTGATATAGCAGTATTTTCTACAGCTGAATCAATATTTTTAATTCTGTAAACAGATTTAGATGCATCTAATACTCTAAAAAATACAGTAGATACCAATCCAACCTCTACGTTATCTTTGGTTATTACAGATATTTGAAACTTAGGAAGTTGTCTTTCAAGAATATCTGTTTTATGTGCTACACGGTCAACAAATGGGATGATTATAGATAGTCCTGATTCAAGAGTTCTGGTGTACTTACCAAATCTTTCAATTACGTATACTTTTGATTGAGGCACAACTTTTATAGCAAGATAAAGAGTAGTTATGATAAGAAGAGTGGTAAAGGACAGAAAAATATTGAAAAGCATAGTTTAAAAATTTATTTATTTAATACCTTATATTACAACTTTAGTTTCTATATGTAAAGTTTACTTTACACACACTAAAATTCTTATTTGGCTATATCTGGTTTATGAGCTTGTAACTGATATATTAAATTTTCTTAATTACCTGCTGTTACCCAAATAGGTGAGGACCATGCTCTTTCTTGAATTGTAGCTGGTATATCTGATCTAGGTTGAACACCCTCTCGAACAGAATCCCATGTTGACCATCGGCATACTGGATTTTCAAGAACTCTTGTATAGTAAAAAGCTTCTTGATCTTCTTTAAAATCAGGATCTTTCCAGAAAGCTTTTAATTCCATAGCTCCTTCATCAGAACTGATCGAACAACTACTAAGATCAACACGAGCTCCGTTATCAGGACAGCGATATGTCTCTGGATCAACACTCAATCCATCAGAACATGAGACATCAAAAACTTTTTCTCGATGCTCTCCTCCTTCCAACCAACCTTTTATAATTTGTGTTCTTTGGAGAGGAGCTCCAAAAGGGTCTCGAATTGCCCAAACAAGAAAAGTTGGTTCATTATTGCCTTCTTGACTGAGTGTTCCACCCATAGATGTTCCCATCGCATATAAATCTTTAATAAGACTTTCATCTTCTAACTTTAAATTTTCTAGATCATAGCCTGCAAAAAAACGAACTTTAATTCTTGGACCGCTTGTAGCAAATGTTTCTTTGCGACGAAAAGCGTCATAAATTGATTCTCTGGTATTTTCTTGAGCCCATACCCCGGCCACACCAGAAGCTGACCATTGTATAAGTCGATCACTCAAAGCAAGATAACTTTTTCCATCAACATTATCGAGAGACTCTGGTCTAATGACTTTTGCAATAGTTCCATAAAACCGACTAAATGGAATAGAGCCTCGTAACTCAGCAGTACCATCTAAGAGTCCAATTTTAGAAAAATATACTTCTTCGTTATCAGAACCCCCACCGACATGAGTGTCGCTTGCTCCTATAAGACCAAATTTATAAGGATTGGTAATGCCCTTTTCAGCAAGTGCTAAGCCTCGTAAATATGCATCTCTTATATAACTTCCTTTGGGTTGATCTATAGGTGAGTCTATAGATTCACCTAATTCAAAACTTGCCCATTCATCATTTTTTGATAGTAAAGGATGTGTTTCTGAGGTTCCTTTGACCTGGGTTATTTCAGTTAGTGGTTCGTTGAGAGCTCGCTTTTGGGCAAAGTCTTGATCAATTTCAACTCCGTTAAAATCATCTAACATAAACGAAAGACCGCCTGAGAGGTTTGAATTATGAGGGATCGCTAAACTTTCAACTCCTGTGGCTCTGAGATCATCCATCCAATCCCATAATTTTTCTGGATCTGAGCTGTCAAGTCTTGAAAAAATCCGTGTAGGCAAATTCTGAGTATCACGAAAAATTACATTGCGATGAAGAGTATCTAAGATAGGTGAGGCGCTTCCTTGCGAATATTCATAGCCTGCAAAAGTAGTAAAGGTTCCAGGAACATATGCATTATCTGCAGCCTTAATAGTTTCTTGCCAAACACTGCTTCCAATTTTAAGCACTTCAGATTGTTCTATAGTGCCTTCTTCTATACTTTCACGAACAGATATTGCAAAAGGTCTAAAGAGGTTTGCCCTTTTAAAAATTGAAAGAAGCCCACCATTTACTGACTCATTAAGATTGTGGAAGGGTTCTGAAAGTTTATATTTAGAAAAATTAGAACTTGTATCAGCGGCCTCTTTTAGCAAGCCCATAAACATTGCATGATCAGTAACGGCATAAAAATCTAGTGGTCGACTAAGTTGTATTTGATAGCCAGTAGGATGGAGAATTGCCTGCCCTTGTGCATAACGGTATGCATGAGCTGGAGTACTTATTGTTCCAAAACTGTAAGCATCAAAAGAGTTTTGTGTATGGACATGTAAATCACCGAAATATGCATTCTTATCTGGATTTGGTGCAGGTCTTAATTTAATCTCATTATCTATTAGTTGATTGGCTTGCTTTAGTGAGTTCGAATTATCTATTTGAGTAACTGAATCAGAACATGATGTGATTATAAAAACTAATATAAAAATAATGTTTAATTTTTTCATAAGCTCACATATGACATATGCTTGATACTAGATATCACTTATTTGGAATAAGTTCATTAAAACGATATTTCTCTTTCCATGGTGTTAAGTCTAAATCATTGCCATGTGCGTTAGGGTCAAAGTCTTCATCAAAGAATGATTTATAGTCTGCATAGTTGCTTCTTAATGCCCCTTTCTTTGAAAAGAAGAATTTGAACATGCTTTTAAATGTACTCAGTTTCCAAAATTGCTTATCCTGTCTTAACATCTTTATAGTAACTCGTGTGTTCGCATGAATCATATCCATCAATGCCAGTTTCATAACAATCCTCATGATTCTATTTGAGCCATTGACTGCTTTATAAACATCGTATGTTACTGATTTGTGCTCTACTTCTTCTAAACTGTGCCACATCCACATATCTACTACTGGATTGTCTGACTTAATAAGGTTGCCTTTTAGCATGCTTGCACCCATTGATGCTGTGATATGCTCCATTGCTGTTGTGATTGCTAGTCGTATTTTGTTGTCTACTTTAGGTGAATAAGATTTTTCAAGTTTTTTTACAAATATACTTTCTAACTGATCTACATCGTAGCCTTTGAGGTCGCATAACAGTTTGTTGTATTTGATGTGTTCTCTCGTATGTGTCGCCTCTTGTATGCAGAACATACGAATCTCTTCGGACATCTCTGTGTTCACTTCGTCTTTAAATGCACGAACACTATTCATAAAAAACTTCTCGCCTTTTGGAAAACTAATACTTAAAGCATTAAAAAATGCTGTTAAGAATGCATCATCGTTTGCCCAATTTGAAGATAGATGTTTCTTCAGCTCAAATGAAGGATTTCTTTTTATCATTGTCATATTAATTTATTAG
>CAJXAZ010000023.1 GCA_913050015.1 uncultured Gammaproteobacteria bacterium | reverse complement strand
TAAAATCTATTGCTGAAAAAACCGAAAAATTTAAAACGCTTGAATACGAAAAAAGTCTAACTCCTAATTCAGATTGGCAGCACATAGGTGTTGCAGCTAAGGATTTAGCTGAATCGATTAAGGCTGATGGAATTATAGCTATAACTAGAACCGGTAAGACTGCAAATTATATTTCAAACGCTAAGCCTAATGGAATTCCAATTTTTACGTTTACTGGAAATAAGAAAACTCTTACCCAGCTGACGCTTATTGGATCAACAATCCCATTTTACTTAACGAATTTATCAAATCATGAGAAGACACTAACAAGTGTCACAAAGATACTTAAAAAATATTATGGTAATAAAAAATTAAAATTTATTATGGTTTCTGGTATTTTTTCTGAAGAGCACTCCGAGGCGATTCAAATTATTAATACGTAAAAATGTTTACTTCTTTTATGCAAAGCACTTTATTCGATACTTTTATACAAAGTTTCTTATTAATGTTTATTGCCACAAATCCACTTTCACTTATACCCATCTTTGCAGGTCTTACCTCTGGTCTAAATAATCAGCAAATTAAATCAATCTATATAAGAGCTTCCATAGTCTCATTGGCAGTGCTTTCATCATTTTGGCTGTTTGGAAATGCAATGCTAGATGCTATGAACATAAGCATGGATTCATTCAGAATTATTGGTGGATTATTCCTTGTTGTTATTGCTTTTCAGATGGTTTTTGAGCAAAGGCAACCTAGAAGACAACAGACAGCAGATACAGCTATTAATGATGAAACAATTAAATCTATAGCAATTTTTCCTTTATCCATCCCTTTGATTGCTGGTCCTGGAGCAATGGCAACCAGTCTTCTGTTATCAAAAGAATCTTATATTAGTTTTTCTGATGCAGCTATTTCATATCTGCCAATTTTTTTGGTTATCGCTATAGCATCAATATCAATGTGGCTATCATCAATACTATCTTCCAGGCTAGGCCCAACAATCCTTACAGTTATAGAAAAAATATTTGGTCTATTGCTTGGAGCTCTTGCTATAGAGTTCGTAATAGAAGGTATACAAAATTCTTTTAACCTTGCATAGATTTAAATAGATAATCTAATGCAATATGACCAGTATTTAACAAATTTTAGAGTAAAATTATATTATTGATTAATAATACTAAAGAGAGTTAGCTTGCCAAAAGATTTAGATCCAATCGAAACGAATGAGTGGCTGGATGCAATAAGTAGCGTCATAGAAGAAGAGGGCATAGAAAGAGCCTCTTTTATAATGACTAAATTAGCAAAAAAATTAAATGAAGAAGGAGCAATCCCTTCATACAATCTAACAACACCATTTCGTAATTCAATCCCAGTCAAAGACGAGGCATCAATGCCTGGAGACTTATTTATGGAGAGAAGAATAAGGTCTCTCATTAGATGGAATGCCTTGGCAATAGTTTTAAGAGCAAATAAAAATAATGATGATCTTGGTGGACATGTTTCAACTTTCTCATCTGCAGCTACCTTGTACGACATTGGTTTTAATTACTTTTTTAGAGGTTCAAATGGGCAGCTTGAAGATTTAATTTATTATCAAGGTCATTGCTCTCCAGGAATATATGCTCGAAGTTTTTTAGAAGGTTATCTCAATGAAGATGATTTAGATAATTTTAGAAGAGAAGTTGAGAAGCCTGGATTATCATCCTACCCTCATCCTTGGTTAATGCCAGAATACTGGCAGTTTCCTACTGTTTCCATGGGTCTTGGACCAATACTTGGCATATATCAAGCTCACATTATGAGATATATGTCTGCTCGCGGACTAGTTCCAAGGGATGATCGTAAGGTTTGGGTTTTTTGTGGTGATGGTGAGATGGATGAACCAGAATCCAAAGGTGCTATTGCTTTGGCTGGAAGAGAAGAGTTAGAAAATTTAATTTTTGTTATTAACTGTAACTTGCAGAGGTTAGATGGACCGGTTAGAGGAAATGGCAAAATTATTCAAGAGCTTGAAGGCTCTTTTAGAGGAGCGGGCTGGAATGTAATTAAGGTTGTTTGGGGAAGACATTGGGATCCAATAATAGCTAAAGATAGAGAGGGTAAGCTTCAGGATATTATGGATGCAGTTCTCGACGGTGAGCTTCAAAATTTTAAAGCTAAAGGAGGTTCCTATACAAGAGATAATTTCTTTGCAAAAGATCCAGATGTCTTGGAGATGGTTGAGGATTTAACAGATGATGATATATATAAACTCAATAGAGGAGGCCATGACCCCTACAAGGTATACGCTGCATATCACAAAGCTGTTAATTCCAAAGGAGCACCTACTGTCATACTAGCCTTAACATCCAAAGGTTACGGAATTGGATCTAGAGAAGCAGACAACACAACTCATCAGGTAAAAAAACTTTCACTGGATAATATTAAAGCATTTAGAGATAAGTTTAATATTCCAGTATTAGATGATGATATCGAGAATATTCCATATGTCAGACCTCCTGAAGGCTCTCCTGAAATTCAATATCTTAAGAAAACAAGAGATTCACTTGGCGGCCCGATACCTAGAAGAAGAAATAAATCAGAGGTCTTATCTGCTCCAGATAATAAAGCTTTTTCAAAACTATTTGAAGGAACAGGCGAGAGAGAAATATCTACAACCATGGCAGTTGTTCGCGTGATTACAGATTTATTGAAAGATAAGGATGTTGGTAAAAGAATTGTTCCAATTGTTCCGGATGAGGCTAGAACCTTTGGAATGGAATCTTTATTTAGACAAGTTGGTATTTACTCGTCTGCCGGACAAAATTACGAACCAGAAGATGCTGACAAGGTCATGTGGTACAAAGAATCAAAAGATGGAGTAATGCTAGAAGAGGGTATTACAGAAGCAGGAGCGTTCTCTGCATGGTCTGCACTAGCTACAGCATATTCAAATTATGATTTTCCTATGATTCCCTTCTATTTGTTCTACTCTATGTTTGGATTCCAGAGGGTTCATGATTTAGCATGGGCTGCTGGAGACGCTCAAGCTAAGGGCTTTTTAATAGGAGCAACATCCGGAAGGACAACACTTAACGGTGAAGGTCTTCAACATCAAGATGGCCATAGTCATATACTTTCATCAACTATCCCTAATTGCCTATCCTACGACCCAGCATTTGCTTACGAGGTAGCTATAATTATTAAAGATGGTATTAAAAAGATGTATATAGATCAGGAAAACTATTTTTACTATATAACAACCACCAATGAAAACTATCAACAGCCATCAATGCCAGAGGGCTGTGAGACTTCTGTGATTAAAGGAATGCATAAGATAGCATCATCAGCAAAGTCTTCTGTAAGGTTGATTGGATCAGGCTCAATTCTCAGAGAATCAATCAAGGCTAAAGATATTCTTCAAAACTACAAAATAGAATCAGAGGTGTGGAGTGTAACTAGTTTTAATTTACTAAGAAAAGATGGCATGGAGACTGAAAGGTTTAATCAGCTTAACCCCGACGTTGATGAAAAAATGTCCTATGTAGAGCAATGTTTTGATGGAGATTTTATTCCTGTAATTGCTTCAACAGATTACATGAGGTCTTATGCTGAACAAATAAGACCATATATCAAGGGTAATTATACAGTTCTTGGAACTGATGGATTTGGAAGAAGTGATTCTAGAGAAATGCTAAGAGGTTTCTTCGAAATTAATGCTAATAGCATTGTAAGAGCATCTGCATACTCACTTTTTAAAGAAAATATGATCGATAGAGCTTTACTAGATAAAATATATTTAGATATGGGAGTTGATTCCTCAAAACCTAATCCATGGGAAGTTTAATGTCTGAGCTAACCAAAATTAATATACCCGATCTTGGAGATGTTGAAGAAGTTGAAGTTATTGAATTATGTGCTGAGGTTGGTCAAACAATAGATTCAGAAGATCCAATTATGGTGCTTGAGACTGATAAGGCTGCTATGGAGATACCGGCCTCAGTTAGCGGCGTTATCAAAAATATTTATATTTCAGTTGGAGATATGGTTAGTCAAGGTATGCCTTTTATTGAGGTTGAAGTCTCAATTAGTAAAGACGAAGTAAATAGCAAAGATGAGTTAGAAGAAAAGGCCAATGAAGTGTCTGATTCAAAAAAACCCATTAAAAAAGAAGTTTTAAAAGAAGTTGTTATTGCTACAAACTCACCAATTAATTATAAAAATTCATCAATTCACTCAGGTCCAGCAGTAAGAAAATTAGCTAGAGAATTTGGTATTAATCTTGTTGAGGTAAAAGGGTGCGGGCCAAAGGGAAGAATTCTAAAAGAAGATCTTCATGTATTTGTTTCTAATAGATTGAGTAACAAATCTCAATCAGGTTTTCAACCATCCCAGCCAGATATTGATTATTCTAAATGGGGTGAGGTTAAGCTTGAAAAGCTATCTAAATTCCAAAAAACAGCTGCTAAAAACTTACATACATCATGGATTAATATCCCTCATGTTACCCAACATGATGATGCTGACATTACTAACCTATTGTTATTGAGGAAAGATCTCAACCTTGCTCATAAGGTTAAAGTTTCCCCTTTAGCTTTTATTATCAAAGCAACTATTGAGACGCTCAAGCTATTCCCTACAATGAACACCTCTCTGACAGCAAGCATGGATAGCATCGTCCAAAAAGAGTACTTTAATATTGGCATAGCCGTAGATACTCCAGAAGGACTTATAGTTCCTAATATTAAAGATGCAGATAAAAAATCAATTTTACAAATTTCTGATGAAGTTATGACACTTGCAACTCTTGCCAAAGAAAGAAAACTTAAAGTTGAGCAATTAAAAGGCGCTTCATTTACAATTTCGTCACTGAGTGGTATCGGAGGCAAATACTTTACACCTATTATTAATCCACCAGAGGTCGGCATACTTGGCTTATCAAAAACCTTCGATAGCCTATCTCTTTTTAATGAAAAAGTTATTTCTGTAAAAAAAATGCCCGTTTCACTTTCTTATGATCACAGAGTCATAAATGGCGCATATGCTGCTAAGTTTATTACAGAGTTTTTAAATCAATTGAATAGAATAGAATTTCTTAAAAAATCTTTTCATGATTCTTAGCTAACTCATTCTTTATCCCTTTTACAGCATTATCTGCAATCTAAGGCTCATTAATAAAATATAAAATTTTTAATGAAATTAATACTAGTTTATTAGAAATAAAAACTATAATGAAAATGTCTTAATTTATAAATAGGGGATGAGGGAATGTTCAATACATTGGACTGGATTATTGTTGGGATTTACTGCTTTGGTATTATTGGTTTAGCTACATATGTATCAAGAACAAATTCAGGCAAAGAGAGGAGTGCTGAGGATTACTTTCTTGCTGGAAGATCTCTTCCTTGGTGGGCCATAGGAGCTTCTCTTATAGCTGCTAATATATCAGCAGAGCAAATCATTGGAATGTCGGGTCAGGGCTTTGTTGTTGGAATGGCAATAGCGGTATGGGAATTAACAGCCGCAATAGCTCTTATAGTAATGGCTAAATTTTTCTTACCTCTATTCTTAGAAAAGAAAATTTATACAATGCCTCAGTTTCTTGAGCAAAGATTTGATAAAAGGGTTAGTTTAGTTTTATCTTTCTTCTGGCTTACTGTTTACATCTTTATCAACCTAACTACGGTCTTATGGCTTGGTTCTTTGGCGATTAATACCCTGACAGGTTTATCTCTAATGAATGGTCTAATTGTATTGGCACTACTTTCTCTAGCTTATTCTTTGTCTGGAGGTCTAAAGGCAGTCGCTATGACTGACATCGTTCAAGTAGTTCTATTAATATTTGGCGGCTTAGCAGTTTCATATATAGCACTAAACAAAATATCAGAGGGGCAGGGAATTTTTGAAGGCTTAAGCATTGTCTATACAGCTATGCCTGAAAAATTTGACATGATTCTTTCGCCAGACAATCCTTCTTATAATAATCTTCCTGGTATATGGATCCTTATAGGTGGCGGTGTCTGGATAGGGCATTTTGCATATTGGGGATTTAATCAGTACATAACTCAAAGAGCACTAGGAGCTAAATCATTAAAGGAAGCTCAAAAAGGGGTTATGTTTGCAGCTTACCTTAAACTTCTCATGCCTTTGGTCATAGTACTGCCAGGAATTTGTGCAGCAATCCTTTTCCCTGTTTTAGAGAAATCAGATCAAGCCTACCCAACAATGATGTCTTTACTGCCTAACGGATTACTAGGACTTACCTTTGCTGCTTTAATAGCTGCAATAGTTTCATCTCTAGCTTCTATGACTAATAGCATAAGTACTATTTTCACAATGGATATATATAGATCATTTTCAAAAAATGACGTCTCTGATGCTAAGTTAATAAGCATAGGAAGAAATACTGTAGTGATGTCACTTCTAGTTGCAGTCCTAATAGCAAAACCTTTGCTTGGAAATTTTGATTCAATCTTTCAGTATATTCAAAATTTCACTGGATTATTCACACCTGGAATTCTTGTTATTTTTCTAGTAGCTCTGTTTTGGAAAAAAGCAACAACGCTTTCAGTTATGGTAGCTGCCATATCTTCATTAGTTTTATCTATATTTATAAGTGCCATGCTCCCAGATCTTTCTTATATCCATAGAATGGGAATAGTATTCTTTATGTCTGGCTTTGGTTGTTACATTACGGCTTTAATTCAAGGTTATACAGATCAAGAAAAGGCTATTGATCTAAATGGGATCGATTTCTCTACCTCAAGATCTTTTAATATAAATAGCCTAATAGTTATCAGTATTCTGGTCTTAATATATGGAGTTTTTTGGTAGACCTTGAGCATTTAAAACTTTAATCATGAAAAAATATATCTTATTAATTATAGGTTTTTTGATAGCCAGCCTTGTGGGCTATAAATTTAATGCGGATTCACCAAACACTTTAACTGAGGTTGATTGGACTAATTCAAGTAGCTGCAACCTTCAAAAAGAACCAGATTTTATAAATGCACTAATTAAAAAAATGACCTTAGAACAGAAGGTTGGACAAATTATAATGCCTGATATTGATGAAGTGTCACCTGATGAAGCTAAGGAATACAGCCTTGGCACATTCTTAAATGGTGGTGGCAAGTTTCCAAATAAGAATAAAAATAGCAGTGTTGATGATTGGAAAAGACTAAGTAAAGATTTTTATAATGCATCTCCAGTAGTTGATGGAACTTTAATTCCAATCTTATGGGGCACTGATGCAGTTCACGGGCATAACAATGTTATTGGAGCGACTATTTTTCCGCATAACATTGGACTAGGGTCAACTATGAATCCTGCTTTAATAAAAAAAATAGGTAGCGCAGTTGCTAGAGAATTACTGTCTACTGGAATACCTTGGACTTTTGCTCCTACCATTGCAGTGCCTCAGAATGATCTATGGGGCCGAACTTATGAAGGCTACTCTGAAAATCCAGAACTAGTATCTCTAATGGGCCAGGCTATGATACTTGGCTTACAGGGAGAGGGGGATGAGTTCCTTGATAGCAATCATGTTCTTGCAACTGCAAAGCATTTCCTTGGTGATGGAGGTACTAAGAACGGTGTTGATCAGGGAGATACAATTTTATCAGAAGAAGATTTTAAAAGTATTCACGGAACCCCATATTACAGCGCTATAAATTCATGCATTCAAACTGTAATGGCTAGCTTTAATTCATGGAATGGAACCAAGATGCATGGCAACAAATACTTACTCTCAAATATTCTAAGAGATCAAATGGGCTTTAATGGTCTTGTTGTTGGCGACTGGAATGGGCATAGCCAGATACCAGGCTGCTCAAAGGAGAGCTGCCCAGAGTCATTTATGGCAGGCGTTGATATTTTTATGGCACCAGATGACTGGAAGTCTTTGTATAAAAATACACTTGAGCAGGTCAAATCAGGACTAATTTCAGAAAAAAGATTAAATGATGCTGTAAAAAATATTCTTAAGGTTAAGTATGCATTGGGTCTATTTGATGGGAGAAAGCCTCACAACTACCCATATAATTTCATAGGTTCTGATAAGCATAGAGAATTAGCAAAACAGGCAGTAAGAGAATCCATAGTCCTTCTAAAAAATAATTCAAATATATTGCCTATAAAATCAGGCAAGCATATTTTGATTGTAGGAAATGCATCCAAACAAATTAGAAACCAGATGGGTGGTTGGACAATTTCATGGCAAGGAAGAGATAATTTAAATACAGACTTTCCAAATACCTTAAGTATTTATGAATCATTAAAATTAAGAGCAGAGTCAATTGGGAGTACCGTTGAATATTCTGACAATGGCTTGTATGAAAGAAAGCCTGATCTCGTTTTATTTGTTTATGGTGAAGATCCATATGCCGAGGGTAATGGAGATAGAAAATCCCTATTTTATAAGAACCAAGATAAGAATTTTTTACAATACATGAAAGATATAAGAGACCAAGGCATATCTTCAGTATCTCTTTTCTTATCAGGAAGGCCTTTAATCATTAATCACGAACTAAACCTATCTGATGCATTTGTTCAATTATGGCTTCCAGGAACTGCTGTTGATGGAATATCAGATGTTATTTTTACTAATAATAATGATCTTATAAATCATGATTTTAAGGGCAAACTATCTTTTTCTTGGCCAAAACTATCATCACAAGTCAGATTAAATTATGGCGATAATTTATATGAGCCATTATTTGGCTATGGTTATGGGCTTACCTATGAAGATAGTATTTTTATAGACAATGTTAAGACAGAGGATAAGACTAAATACTTAGATGAGATAATTTTATTTATTGGCTCTGCATATCCATCATACCAAGAGGTAGTTTCGTATTTTGACCCACTAAAGGCTAGAGAAATATATGAGGGAGTAAGTACGGATATATTTTCAGACTCAAGGTCAGGTATTAATCTCTCAAAATTTGATTTCAAGAAACAAGATGATGCTAAAAATATTAATTTTGGAAATAAGAAGATTAAGAAGACATGGATTATTTCAAGTGGCTCTAAAGAAGATATTTCTTATATGACCGAAGGGAGCATGCAGATAATAATAAGAGCTAATAATTTATCTGAAGATGATATGAGTATTAGTCTTGCGTGCATTAAAAATGACTACCAAATTAATCTATCAGGAACTGAAAACTGCTTTAAACAATTCAATATTTCAGAAAAGTTCCTAGAATCTAATGTAAATAAATGGCAGTTAATTAGCATTCCATTGGAGTGTCTAAATGATAATGATTTTGAAATGTCAGCAATCACCACAAGAGCACAAATAATTACCGAAGGAGATTGGGATATTGATATCCACTCTATTAAGTATATTAACAATCAAGGATATAATTCATGCAAAATATATTCTCAAGATTATGAATAAAATATTAGTAGTTGACATTGGAGGGACAAACTTAAGATACGCCTATGCAACAAAGGGGGCCAAGACTATTGATGAGCCAAAAAAAATATCCCTAGAGTCTATTGAGAAATTCAATCCATTGATTCAAGAGCTTATAGAAAATAAGAATGTGGATAGCTTGATTATTTCAGTTGCAGGCCCGAAGGTAAACGGCTCTATTTCGATGACTAACAGAGATTTTTCTATTAACGAGAACGAGCTCAAAACTAAATTTAATTTAAATTCTATCTTTCTTTTAAATGACTGGGAATCAATCGGTTATAGCTTATCAAATATGGATGAAAGCGAAATTGAGGTGATTAAGAAAGGGAAAACTTTTAATCAGAATAGTTTCTTTATTGGTCCTGGAACTGGTCTTGGGGCAGCTCTTTTAATTAATAATACCAGTGTATTGCCAACAGAGATCGGCAATACAACTGGATTGGCTAAGACCTTAATTAAAAACTACAATTTAGATGATGAAAGTAATTTTACTACTCTTGAAAATGTTGTCTCAGGCACAGCAATTTCAAAAATATTTGAAAATAAAACAGGCAAAATAATTAAATCTGAAGACGTCATAAAGCTTTTTAAAGAAGGAGATATTATTGCTAAATCTGTTGTGGATGGATTTACCAAATCACTTGCAGAAGTTATGTCAGATATGGCATTAAATTATATTTCTGGTAATGGAGTTTATGTTGCAGGAAGTCTAATGCGAACAATCACCGAGCTGATGGATAAAGATAAGTTTGCCGAACATTTCATTGGAAATAAAAAAGGCCTGCATAGAGATTTATTGGAGATGATTCCTATTGGGCTAATAAAAAGAGAACATGCTCCTTTAATAGGTAATTTAAACTATTTTAATATTCAAAATAATCTAAACCAAGACACCTAATAATATTTTATGAAAAATATAAACGATATATTTATAGGCCAAACTCCATTAGATATTTCTGAGAAGATAGTTTCAGGAACTGAAGTTCTCATTAAAAATGAAAATTTTTATAAGATTGAGAATGTTGATTCCATGAGACCATTCTTTATTAGTATTGTAAGTCCCTATAATCATTGGTTCTTTATTTCTAGTAATGGCTCGTTATCTGCCGGAAGGAAGAATAGCGATAATGCTCTATTCCCATACTACACAGATGACAAGATTACTGAAGCTCAAGAAGTCACTGGCAGTAAGGCAATATTCCAGATTCAAAAAGATGGTAAATGTTATCTATGGGAGCCTTTTTCTATAAAAAATGAAGGAAGTTACAAAACTTCACGAAATCTATATAAAAATTTTAGCGGTAATAAGATAATTTTTGAAGAAATTAATGAAAGCCTCAATATCAAATTCTCCTATCAGTGGAGCATAAGTGATCGATTTGGTTTTATTAAAGAGTCTAGTATTGAAAATACCGCGACCAGCAAAGTCGACATAAAATTACTTGATGGTATTCAAAATATATTACCTTGGGGTGTCGAAGAGGCCCTGCAAAATAATACAAGCAATCTTGTCGATGCCTATAAAAGAAATGAGTTAGATGTAACAAGCGGTATTGGTATTTATTCTTTAAGTGCAATAATTGTAGATAGGGCAGAGCCAAGCGAAGCACTAAAAGCTAATATTGCATGGTCTTCTGGCTTGGATAACTCAAAAAAATTAGTATCATCTAAACAACTTAGCGAGTTTAGAAATGGTAGTAAGTTGATTGAAGAATTTGATATAAAGGCTGAAAAGGGCGCATATTTCTTAATAGCTGACATATCTCTCGATCCAAAGGAAATTTCTACTTGGTATATCGGTGCTGATGTTAATAAATCTTCAGCAGATATCATTTCTTTTGCTGAGGAGATTAAATCCAATCAATCTTTGGCTAAAGATATAGCGATGGATATTCAGAATAGTTCTGATGACCTCTTAAAGCTATCAGGATCATCTGATGGCATGCAAACAACTTCAGATAGCCGAAGAAATATTCGCCATTTCTCTAATACTCTATTTAATATTATGAGAGGAGGGATTTTCGATAACAATTATCAAATAGAAAAAGCTGATTTCACGAAATATCTAGAAAAGGGAAATAAAAGAGTATTTCTTATAAAGAAAAGCGTTTTAGAGAAGCTCCCACAAGAATTTAATTTAGATCTTTTAAGAGATATTGCTGACAATGATTCAGATAAAGATTTTCAAAGACTATGCTATGAGTATCTTCCTTTAAAATTCAGCAGAAGACATGGAGATCCAAGCAGGCCATGGAATAAATTCTCTATAAATACAAGAAGTGAGATTGATGGATCGAAGATATTGGATTATCAAGGCAACTGGAGAGATATCTTTCAAAACTGGGAAGCATTGGTTCACTCGTATCCTGATTTTATAGATAGTATGATTTTTAAATTCCTGAATGCTACAACTTTTGATGGCTACAACCCTTATCGAGTAACTAAAGATGGTTTTGATTGGGAGTCTTTGGAGCAAGATAACCCTTGGTCATACATTGGGTATTGGGGCGATCACCAAGTCATCTACTTACTAAAATTTCTAGAATTTATTGAAGACTATTATCCAGAAAGAATTAATAGGTACTTTGAAGATGAGCTATTTGTTTATGCGAATGTCCCATACAGAATAAAGACTTTTAAGGACATTCTTGAAGATCCAAAAAATACAATTGATTTTGATGCTGATTGTGAAAAATATATTAATAATCAGAGAGAGTTACTTGGCTCTGATGGAGCTTTATTAAAGGATTCAGATAATAATATTATTAAAGTTAATTTTATTGAAAAGCTATTGGCAACTATTCTTGCAAAGGTTGCCAATTTAATTCCTGAAGCTGGTATCTGGATGAATACACAAAGGCCTGAATGGAATGATGCAAATAATGCTTTGGTAGGAAATGGTGTTTCAATGGTCACCCTTTATTACCTTAGAAGGTTTTTACACTTTTTTACCAACATTCTTAAAAGATATAAATCTGAAAAAATCTCAGTATCTATTGAGCAAAAAGATTTACTGCTAAGTATCAGTGAGGCGCTTAGAGAAAATTTATATTTACTAGACGATAAAATCTCCGATCAAAACAGATTAAGTATTATGAATTTGCTTGGTAATTCAGCAGGATTATTTAGGCAGTCAATATATATAAATAAATTTTCTGGAAAAAAAGCAGATCTAACCAAGAATGAAATATTAGACTTTTTGGATATTTCACTTAAATTTATAGAGCATTCCATTAAGGCCAATAAGAGGTCTGATGGTCTTTATCATGCATATAACCTAATGACTGTAGGTAATAACCTAGTATCAATTTCACATCTTCCTGAAATGCTAGAAGGCCAAGTTGCTATATTAAGCTCGGGCTCTTTATCAGCCAAAGAAAGTTTAAATGTTCTGAATTCTTTGAAGGGAAGTAAGCTTTTTCGAGAAGATCAATACAGTTACATACTTTACCCAAATAAAGATTTACCAGGCTTTTTAGATAAAAATAATATTCATGAAGATAAAGTTAAAAGTTCTAAACTTTTATCTGAGCTTGTTAGCGCGAGCAATAATCAGATAGTCGTTAAAGACTCAAAAGGAGGTCATCATTTTAATGGTAATTTTAATAACGCAAACTCTTTAAAGGAAGAATTAGATAACCTCCCAATCTTATTCAATGATCTTGTTAGGGAAGAGCGTGACTTGGTATTAGCTATTTTTGAAGAAATTTTTGATCATAAATCCTTCACAGGAAGGTCTGGTACATTCTATGGTTATGAAGGCTTAGGTTCAATTTACTGGCACATGGTATCCAAACTGCTTCTTTCTACATTAGAGGTTACAACTAATGCATTTGAGTCCAATGAAGACCAGTCAATTACTAGCAGTTTACTTGATCACTATTTTGAAATTAATGAAGGAATAGGATTAAACAAATCACCAGAGTTATATGGAGCATTTCCCACTGACCCATACTCACATACTCCTGGGGGCAAGGGAGTTCAGCAGCCAGGCATGACAGGGCAAGTAAAAGAAGATGTATTGAGTAGGTTTGGAGAACTAGGCCTATCTGTAGCTAGTGGACAGATTTCTTTTAATCCATCCATCTTGAAACGAAGTGAATTTGTTGAGAATGAGACTCCATTTAAGTTTATTAATCTCGATAATGAGATATCTTCAATTAATCTTTTCAGTAAATCATTAGGCTTTACAATCTGTCAGGTCCCGATAATCTATAAGTTATCAGAAAATAGAAAAGTTATTATTTACTTTATTAATGGTGAAACTGAAGAGCTGGATGGGTGTGTGCTTAGCCGAGAATTAAGCACAAGTATATTCAA
>CAJXAZ010000022.1 GCA_913050015.1 uncultured Gammaproteobacteria bacterium | reverse complement strand
TTAAAGTTTAGTTTTCTAATTTCAAAGGAAAGCTTAATTTTCTCTAGACCTAGAAAGCAAATAAAAAATAACTGAGTTCCTAGAAATATTGCCTTAAAAAAATTCATTATAGTTTTTTAAAAACCCTCATAATTGCACTTCTTGATCTTTTGTTCTTATCAACCTCTTCTTGGGTAGGTCTAATTTTTTTAGCAATACATTTAAATTTTTTGTCCTCAATTGAGTTTAATGGGATATCTTTTGGAAAACTTTTAATATCTGGCTTGAAGAAATTTTTTACAATATTATCCTCTAGCGAATGAAATGATATAACTACTATTACTCCATTTTTTTTAATTACTTTACTGGCCATTTCAAGTGACTCTTTAAGCTCGTCTAATTCATTATTAATAAAAATTCTAAATGCTTGAAAAGATTTTGTTGCCGGATGAATTTTTTTATTTTTTCTTTTAGGATATATATCCTCAATAATATTTGCCAATTGAATAGTTGTTTCTATGGGTTTATCTTTTCTTAAGTTAGCTATTGATCTAGCGATAATCTTGGCATGCTTTTCATCCCCAAATTTGTATAGAATATCTCTAATTTCTGACTCTTCTGCTGAGTTAATCCATGTTGATAATGGAATTCCCTTCAAAGTGTTAAATCTCATATCTAAAGGACCTTCCTGTCTAAAGCTAAAGCCCCTTTCTTTATCATCAAAATGTGTTGAGCATGTCCCTAGATCAAATATTATCCCATCTACTGTCTCATCTGAAAAATAAGAATCAAGCTTACAAAATGATTCATTGATTATCTTAAAATTCTTATCCTTTTTAAGAAGTCCATGATCAAATGCCTCAGGATCTTTATCAAATGATGTTAAGAAACCTTCTGGCAAGATGCTGTCAAGTATTAGTGAAGTATGGCCGCCTCTACCATAGGTACAATCTATGTAGTGGCCATTTTTTTTGTGGATGAGAAATTCAACAGACTCTTCCAGCAATACTGGAAAATGAAGCATATTAGTCTACTTGCTTTCTCATGAAGGTTGGTACATCAAGGAAGTCAATCGCCTCTAGTGATGATGGGCTAGCTCTTTGATCATTATTATCTCTATTGAGCCCAACTGGATTTAATTGAATTGTCGGTTGGTTGTCAATTACTAACGAAGGTGATCTCTGATCCACACCTGTTGCAACTATAGTTACAAGTAAATCATCTCCAACTGTTTCGTCGTATACAAGACCGTATATTATATTTGCATCATCGCTAACAATTTCATCAACAATATCTGCAACTTCTGTTTGATCGCCAAGGGTTGGTTTGGCAGCAGTGATATTGACTAAAACTCCACGAGCATTTTTTAAATTTATATCTTCAAGAAGCTCGCTTCTAACAGCTTGAATTGCAGCTGCTTCAGCTCTATTTTTACCACTTGCCCTTCCTGTGCCCATCATGGCTATACCTTTTTCTGACATTACTGTTTTAACATCAGCAAAATCGACATTAATATGGCCTTTCTTCATAATGATATCGGCTATGCCTTGAACAGCTCCTTTTAGAACATCGTCTGCTTTTGCAAAAGCGTCTTGCATTGGTGTATCTTCTCCCAATACCTCATAAAGTTTCTGATTTGGTATTGTTACCAAACTATCAACTTCTTCTACAAGAGCGGCCAAACCTTTTTCGGCTGCGGACATTCTTCTTTTGCCTTCAAATTTAAACGGTTTAGTTACCACGGCAACTGTTAGGGCACCCATTTCTTTAGCTATAGATGCTATTACAGGAGCTGCGCCTGTTCCTGTTCCGCCTCCCATTCCAGCAGTAATAAATATCATATCTGCACCAACAAGTAATTCTTCGATTGCCGCTCTATCGCTTTCAGCAGCCTTTCTTCCTATATCCGGATTTGCTCCGGCTCCTAGACCCTTTGTTAAACCATTTCCTAGTTTTAATGTTATTGCGCCATTTGCCTCTGATAGAGCTTGGGTATCTGTATTAGCACAAATAAAATCTACACCATCAATGTTGTGATTTATCATATGAATTACAGCATTTCCACCTGCACCCCCAACGCCTACAACTTTAATTTTAGCGTTCTCTACAGCCTGACCAATTACTTCAAAGTTCATCACTTATCCCCTTTTTTTTAAAATGACATTGACTTTATGCTCTCTGGGAGCACAACGTCTAAAATTTCTGTTGATAGAGAACTGCCTGTTTGCCTCATTTCCCAATTTTCTACATTCCATATCTCAAACTTATTTCCCATTCCAATCAATGAGATTTTCTTTTGGTCTTCTATCTCGGCATAACCTCTTAAATCAGAAGGAATAAGTATTAACATTCTTCCGTTAGCATCAAAGTCGTTAACGCTAGCATTTCCAAGAATTGTCCATTGCAGGTTTCTTACAATAGGATCTAGTGTCTGTAATGCTTCTAGTTTTGATGAAATCTTATTCCATTGAGAGCCAGGATAAATTTTTAACGATGGGTATTGAGGATCTTTAGTAACAACCACTTGGGTTTCATTATTTTCTAAAAGATGTGCACGATATTTTGCCGGGATAGCTAATCTTCCCTTTTGATCCAAAGAAACTGTATTAAATCCATACATGTAAGAAAATATAAAGTCTTTTTACACACTTTGCAACATATTTTCACACTTTTTCACACTTTTAGGATTACAAGAATCAAATGAGTTGGTCTGTAAGCCGGATTCTGTAAAAGATGATCATCTATCTCGATATTATGTTGCCACAATACTCTAGCAACCTACCCAAATCCTAAGCGAGCAGCTTAATAGGATTTCTATTTGGTTTTGCTTCGGGCTGGGGTTTACAATGCCTTACCTGTCTCCAGCTAAGCGGTAGGCTCTTACCCCACCTTTTCACCCTTACCAATTAAAAAATTGGCGGTACACTTTCTGTTGCACTCTCCGTAGGCTCGCGCCTCCCAGGCGTTACCTGGCGCCCTGCTCTGTGAAGTCCGGACTTTCCTCTAGTATAAATACCAGCGATCATCCAACCAACTCAAATGCATTATAAGTGTTTTTATAAAATTTTATTCATCTAATAGCTGTTTATAAATATCTCTCTTATTTTCTTTTGTTATGAGTGAAATTAACTTAGCTGCATCTTTGGCTGGCAATTTATTAAGAAAGCCTTCTTTAATTTTTTTATCCATGACCAAAGACAGTTTTTCTGAAGATCGACCCTCAAGAACAATTACAAACTCTCCTTTTAAAGTGAGTTCATTGTTTTTTACCATTTTTAATAACAATGCTATGTCACCTCTTACTACTTCCTCATGTATTTTTGTCAGTTCTCTGCAAATTGATATTTTAATTGAGCTTGGAAAGCTCTCACTCATATGCTCAAGAGTATCTTCTAATCTTTTAGCTGATTCAAAAAATATCATAGTATTTTTTTCATGCTTTAATGAATGGAAAAAATCTATTTTTTGTTTTGATTTTCTTGGTATAAAACCTAAAAAAGAAAAACTGGAAGTGGGCAAGCCAGATAGAACAAGAGCGTTAATAACAGAAGAAGGGCCTGGAATTAATGTAAATTTAATATTGTTTAAAATACATTCTTGAACTAAATGATAGCCAGGATCTGAGATCGCTGGAGTTCCAGCATCCGAAACAACTGCAATTTGGATTTCTTTATTCATTAAAAGATCTATTATCTGCTTAGTTGCTTCTAACTCATTATGCTCATGTAGCATTCTGCATTTTTTATCAACCTTTATAAACTTTAGTAATTTATTGGTATTTCTCGTATCTTCAGCATAAATATAATCAGCATTATTTAGAACATCTATTGCTCTTAGTGATATATCATTTAAATTACCTATTGGTGTTGAAATTAGATTTAACATAATTATAAAATTAGAGTGATGAAACCCAGCTTAACATTTATTTTACCTCTCCTGATCCTAGTATTATCGAGTTGTAGCTCCTCGCCCGTTGTTAAAAATATAAACTACGTTAATAACAGCGAACAATCATTTATTGACTCTAAAATAAATAAACAGGCAGTGATTTCCGAGAAAGATAAGAGGTTATTAAACGATATTCTCAATAATCTATTTTTATACAACGGTCTTAGTGATGAAGATTTAATAAAGCTTGAGTCTTATATTGAAAAAGATTATTTAAAAAAAGTATCTTTACCAGAGATTGTCACGGCAATTTCAAATAATACTAAACTTAGAGAATCTGGCAAGCTTGAAATTAGCTATCTGACTAACAAAATAAACAAGGAATATCTGATTGAGTCTCTTCTCAAAAAGAATTATCCATTTGAGGTAAGTTTTGATAGTGGTTATAAAATTGATGCGAATTTAGTTGACTCAAAACTTAAGTATTTTTGCTCTAGTTTAATGGATGATCAAAGAGCCCTTATTGAGAACTCAATTTTTTCCTCAAATCAAAAAAGTGAAAGTAAATCAATAATTGTTTACTTAAAGAAGTATGAAGATATTGCAAATCAACTAAGAGAAAAATATCCAAATAATAAATTTGAGCTTGTTGAAAATTTAGAATTTGAAGATTTCACTAAAAAAGTTTTGGGAATAGATGCTAGTCTGTCTCGACATCAGGATATTCAGAATCTTGATAGAAATATTGAAATTAAAAATAGTCCAAGAAAAAGGAAAGATTTTAATAAGATATATTTCATACTTGATCACGAGACTGGGAAATCAATCATCCCTCTATTTAGAAGTTATGCTCTAGATATAGATTTTTATGCTACAAATGAAATTCTACTAGGCATTTCAAATATTAAACAAATGAATGACTTTGAGGGAGTGTTTATCCCAGGTCCTAATTATTTCTTCAAAGATATTGGCAAGAAAGGAAATATTTCTAGTTTAAAAAAAGAGCTAGATAGAGCTCTTATAGACGACTTAGTGATAATTGAGAGAGTCTCACAATCAAACTTCTCTAGGATTGATTTATTGTTAAATACTGGGAAAGTAAAATACAGAAAGAATTCATGCCTAGAAAGAGATCTAACTTTATGGAAGATCTCCTTAGATGATTTAACTAATCGCTCTTAAGGTCTCTCTCTAGAGATGAGAGGCTATCCAAAAATCCAGGTCTTTCAAAGATAGATTTTTGATAGTCCAGCAGAGGCTTTAAATGTCTATTAAGAGGAAGTCTTATGCCAACCGAAGGAAGACGCCATAATATAGGAGCAAAACAACAATCCACTAAAGTGAATTCGTCGCTCATAAAGAATTTAAATTCCTTGAATGTGGGTGCAATTGAAGAAATTTCATGAAGCAGCTCTTCTCTTAGCTTAATTAATTCTTTTTCTGGAAGTTCAGCAGCTATTAAAGTATCTAAAATTGGGCACCACTCTCTCTCCACTCTTAACATTAAAGTCCTGCTATTGGCTCTAGCAACTGGGTAGACAGGAAGTAAAGGAGGATGAGGGAATCTTTCATCAAGATATTCCATCATTACTGAAGGGTCATGAATTGCAAGATCTCTATCAACTAAAATTGGTAACTTGTGATAAGGACTTATAGATAAGACATCTTCTGGCGTTTGCTCTGGTTTTGATTCTTTTATTTCGGCAGTAATATCTTTTTCTGCCAATACTATTCTAACTCTCTGGCTATAGTGGTCATCTCTGTCTGAATATAAAATCATAATTTTTACCTAATTGTTAATGATAGTCTTTGTGATATTCTCTATAAAGCATATAGGAAACCGCTGTAAATATTAAAAAGTAGAATATTACATACCATCCGATTCTTTCTCTTGTTGCCTTTGAAGGTTCACCTACATAGACTAGAAAATTTGTAAGATCATATATTACTTTATCGAATTCGTCTTTAGTTAATTGCCCAGATCCTTCTGGAACTTCTAAAAATCCACACTTTTCTTTAGTAAGTGCTTTTCCTGCTTGATCTCTTTTTTCACCACCGTTTCCAGCAATAATAGGAATATTTTTACAGATAAGTTTTTGACTTCCTTGAAGGGCCATTAGTACATTGGGCATAGCCGTTCCAGGATAGACTAGATTATTGACTCCGTATTGCTTTGATGAATCCTCATAGTAGGCTCTTAGATATGAATATATCCAGTCATCACCTCTAACTCTACTAACAAGTGTTAAGTCAGGCGGCGCAACACCAAACCATTCTACTGATGCATCTTTAGACATCGAGCCTGTCATAAGATCACCAGATTTGATAGATTTATCAAATACCAAAGTGTCAAAGAAAATTTCTTCTGGAATTTGCAAGTCTGTTGCTACTCTTCCCCATCTTGAATACTGCAGAGAATGGCATCCATAACAATAATTCATAAATGTTGAAGCTCCACTTTGAAGAGACTCCATGTCATTCAAAGAGTATTTAAACTTGTCACACTCTCCGTAATCTTTACAAGGACCACCTTCAGAGGCATTTACATCAGTTAAAAAGAAAATGCATGCAAGTGACATCACAAAGAATCCAAACATTGGCATTTGCCACCACTTAAAATTAAAAGAGAATTTATGTTTATTCATCATAGTCTTTTTGGGACTTCTTTAGTCTGTTCAAACTTTGTATAAATTGGCATTAATAAGAAAAAGGCAAAATAAATAAAAGTACAAATGACGCTCATTGTTTTTCTTACTTCAGTAACGCCAACAGTTCCAAGATAGCCCAAAGTTAAAAAGCTTATTGCAAAAAATGCTAGTGCAATCTTACTGTAAATACCCTTATACCTAATTGAAGCAGCTTTACTATTATCCAGCCAAGGAACTACAAAAAGAATAGCGACCGCTGAGCCCATTATTATTAGACCGCCAAGCTTATCAGGGACAGCCCTTAACATCGCATAGTAAGGTGAGTAATACCATACAGGTGCAATATGCTCTGGGGTAACCAAAGGATTGGCCTCTTCAAAGTTAGCCATTTCAATGAAATACCCTCCCCCTTCTGGGAAGAAAAACATAATAATTGCAAAAACTGTCATAAATACGCCGATTGCAACAAAGGCATTTAAAACTTTATATGGGAAAAAAGGAACGCTATCTAAAGGAATGCCATCATCATCAAGAAATTCTTCGATATCTACACCTTCTGGATTTCCTGCTCCAACTTCATGGAGTGCTACAAGGTGAAGAAATACAAGAGCTATTAACACTAAAGGAAGGGCGACTACGTGTAATGCAAAAAATCTAGAGACGGTTATACCTGAAATATAATAATCACCTCTTACCCAAAGCTCTAATGAGTCACCAATATATGGAATAGCTCCAAATAATGAAATTATAACCTGAGCTCCCCAATATGACATTTGCCCATAGGGCAGCACATAACCAAGGAAGCCCTCGGCCATCATTGCTAAATAAATTGCACAACCAAAAATCCAAACAAGTTCTTTAGGCTTTTGATATGAGCCATATAAGAGACCTCTAAACATATGAAGATAAACTACTGCAAAAAACATTGAAGCCCCTGTCGTATGCATGTATCTAATAACCCATCCATAATCGACATCTCTCATAATATATTCTATGGATGCAAACGCTTCTTCTTCAGTGTTTGAATAAGGCATTATTAACCAAATTCCAGATATTATTTGAATAATTAATACTACTGATGCTAGTGCGCCAAAAAGATACCAAAAATTAACTTTAGATGGAACTGGATGTTTTGATAAATGTCTTTCATAGGTATTTAGAATAGGCAGTCTGCTATTCAACCAACCAAATAATTTTCCTGGCATTTCACTCATTTAAGCTAACTCCCCATCTTCACCGATAGTTAAAATACTTCCATTAAAAAAGTGCGGTGGTACCGGGAGGTTAGTTGGCGCAGGCACACCCTTAAAAACTCTTCCAACCATATCAAACATAGACCCGTGGCACGGACAAAAAAAGCCTCCAGCCCAAGATGCATCCCATGGCTTAGGCTCAACTTCAGGATGGTATTTTGGTGAACAGCCTAAATGAGTGCAAACTCCAGCAATAACAGAGTATTCTTTGCTTTTAGATCTTGTTAAATTTTGACCTCTATATAACTCTTCAATATCCTCAGAGTTGGGATCACGTAATTTTGATAAGGTTACTTCTAGACCTTTTAAGCTTTCTTCAGTATGTCTGATTATAAAAACAGGTTGCTTTCTCCAAGCGACTTGAATTTGTTGACCGTATTGCATTTTAGATACATCAACTTTTACAGAGGCTCCAGCCGCCTTAGCTCTAGCACTTGGATTCCATGATGCTATGAAGGGTGTTGCTGCAAAAGGGATTCCTGAAAGACTAACAGCAGTTGTTAATCCAATTAAAACCTTTCTTCTTGTATTGTCTTTTTCTTGCATTAGTTGTTTATGCCCGTATATTTACTAATAAAAAACTAGCAGATTATACCACCAATCTTCGAGAAAAAATTTGGAAAAATTAACGTTTTGAGAACTGTTTGCTTTTTCTTGCCTTTACTAGACCAGGTTTCTTTCTTTCAACCCTTCTATCATCTCTAGTAAGAAGACCGGCTTTCTTAAGTTGAGCTCTTAGCTCTTCATCGTATGAAATTAAAGCTCTTGAAATTCCATGTCTAATAGCGCCGGCTTGTCCGAAACTACCGCCACCCTTAACCTTGACGTTGATATCAAGTTTTCCACTAAGCTCAGTCATCTCAATAGGCTGCATCACAAGCATTTGTGCTACTTTTCTACCAAAATAAATATCTAACTTCTTATCATTTACTGTAATGTCTCCCTTACCTGAAGTCAGGTAGACTCTAGCTGATGAAGTTTTTCTTCTTCCAGTTGCGTAATGAACTTCTGATGTCATATTGTTGGGTTCCATTCTATAGGTTGTTGTGATTCATGCTCGTGCTCTGCTCCACTAAATACTTTTAATTTTTGAATCATAGACTTTCCTAGCTTGTTTTTAGGAAGCATGCCTTTAACAGCCTCTTCAATAATTCTTTCAGGGAATCTTTCATTCATCTCCTTGAAAGTTCTAGTCTTAAGCCCACCAGGATAAAGTGAATGAGTGTAATATTTTTTATCAGTAAATTTTTGACCTGTAACTTTAATTTTTTCTGCGTTAATAACAATAACGTAGTCTCCGCCATCAGTATGGGGAGTAAAAGTAGGCTTATCTTTACCTCTTATTCTAGATGCTATTTTAGTTGCTAATCTACCCAGAACCTTGTCTGAAGCGTCGATAACAAACCATTGTCTTTCGACATTTTCTTTTTTTAGTGAGAACGTTTTCATAATCATATTTTTGTAAGATGCGAATATTAATGTTTAGAGGGAAAATTAGCAATATTTAAGTGCATTTAAATTAAACTTTTTAAGTATTATTCAAATACTCTATAGTTTGCATTTCGGTTAATCTGCTTAAACACCTATCCCATAGGATTTTTAATTTAGTTCCTTTATAAATATTTAAATGGTCAATATTTCCAAAAAAGAATTTAACTTTGGTATTTTCTCTATAACTGATATCAATAAAAGAGATGAACCTTCTTACAATATCAGCATTGTTGTCATTGCATTCCACAAAGTCGTTTATAAAAACCCATTCAAAATTCTTTGATATTTCGATAAAGTCTTTTGATCCTGTAGATTGATTAAAGAAATCACTAAATGAAACCCATAAGAAATCTTCTGATGAAGATTTACAACGGAATTTTCTTGAGTTTATTTCTAAAATATTTGATGTAATTTCATGGCTACTGAAATTAGATTTTATAAACTTTAAAATATCCTCATCCTTATGAGGTGAGCTATTAGAATTATCAGTATATTTAAATATATTTCTAGCTCTATAATCAACCAAGCCTTTAAGCTCATATATATTTAAGCTATCTTTTATGATTGCCATTGATTTCATAAATTTTTGTCTTTGCAGCCCATCTTTATATAAGTCATCGGGGTGTGCATTTGATGTTAGAAATAACTGGGATCCATTCTTAAGTATTTGACTTAATAAGTTACCAATAATCATTGCATCTGCTACATCCTCTACCTGAAACTCATCTATAAATATAATTTTATGCTTATTGCTTAGTGACTTAGCTATTATATTTAGTGGATCTTTGTTTCCAACGAGTTTAGATAATTCTGAGTGGGCCATATACATAAAATCAATGTAATGAAAGGAGATAGAACTTTTACCATCCCCAATATTTTTTAGAATTGCTTCGGAAAGCAAGGTCTTGCCTCTTCCAACGGCTCCCCATGTATAAAAGCTGTTCTTTACTATTTTACCTTTAAGGCTATCTAGTACTGTTTTCTTTTTAGTTTGAATATCAACTATATTTTTTATTAAATTAAGTTGTGCATCATCCGCCTCTATATCTTGGTTTTTAAGATCGTTAATGATATTTTGAAGCATGGGCATTATAAAAATTTTACAGACATTTAAGATTAATTATTTAGTAGTTATTTTAGTTACTATTATTTCAACATTATTTATTACTGATAATAATAACAAATTTGTCACAGCATCTGATAAATCTATTGCATCAGTTGTTACTATTTTTTCTTATGGGGGAAGTTCATTCCGCTCATCGAGATCAAATGGAATTGGTTCAGGGGTTATTTTTTCAGATGATGGTTATATTGTGACTAACCTTCATGTAGTGTCTCAAAATAAAAAAATTGCTATAAAGCTGAATAACGGCAACCAGTATGATGCAAAAATAATAGGAGCTGATAGAAATTCAGACATAGCAGTCTTAAAAATACTACCGACTGAAACATTAGATCCAATAAATTTTGCTGACAGCAAAAATTTAAAAATTGGTGATAAAGTTTTAGCAATTGGAAACCCGTATGGAATTGGAATTTCTGTTTCTAGTGGAATAATTAGCGCAACTGGAAGAGATTATGGCAACCCCTATCTTGAATTAATTCAAACTGATGCTGCTATAAATCCAGGAAATTCAGGCGGCGCTCTCATCAATGAAAAGGGTAACTTAATTGGAATAAATACAAAAATATTTTCTAAAACAGGTGCATATCAAGGGATAGGCTTCGCCATTCCCTCAGAAAAGGTTATTCAAATTGCTTCTGAAATTATTCAATACGGTAAAGTAAGAAATATTTGGATGGGAAATTTTAGAGTTGCCATGGTCAGATTTAAACTTGATGAAAACCTCATATCAAATGGGTTTCAAGTGGTTGAAATGGAGAATGAAGGGCCTTTATTTGAAAAAGGTGTAGGTGTTGGAGATATAATATATGGAGTGAATGATATGGATGCAACTTGGAAAAATCTAACGCAATTCCTCAGCCTTGCAGCTCCTGGAGACACTATTAAATTAAATATATTTACGGAGAGTGAAAAAAAGAAAGTAGTAGAAATTGAAACAAGCGCTCTAGAAGAAATTAACTTGGCAATCTAAGAATATTTGCACCCAGATAATTGAGTTTCTCCTCTATCCTCTCATAGCCCCTATCTATATGATAAATCCTATCGACAATAGTATCTCCCTCTGCGCAAAGACCGGCTAAGATCAAGCTAGCAGAAGCCCTGAGGTCTGTCGCCATAACTTCAGCTCCATGAAGAGTGCTCACACCTTTAACTACTGCATGATTTCCTTGAACTGATATGTCACAACCCATTCTATTTAGCTCCTGAATATGCATAAATCTATTTTCAAAAACATTTTCATAAATATTTGATATCCCATCAGCCATAGCACTTATAACAGAAAATTGTGCCTGCATATCAGTTGGAAATTCAGGAAAAGGAGCTGTTGTAATATCAACTGGTTTTGGCTTTTCTAGATTCATAGATAAAGATATTGAATCATCGGTACATATTATTTCAGCACCAGTTTCAGCAAGTTTTTCTAATACTTTTTTTAACCGATCCGGATTAATTCCATCTATACGAATATCCCCAGATGTAACAACTGCAGCTGCTAAATATGTGCCTGCCTCTATCCTGTCTGCTGGGATATCAAATGTAGCTCCTGTTAATTCTTCAACTCCCTCAATTACTATCTCGTCGGTACCAGCGCCTTTAATATTTGCACCCATGCCATTGAGCATTTCAGCTAAATCCACTATCTCTGGCTCTTTTGCTACATTAGTTAAATAGGAAGTTCCTTCAGCTAATGCAGCTGCCATCATTATGTTCTCTGTTCCGGTTACAGTAATGCCATCAAATTTTATTCTAGCGCCCTGCAATCGATCAGCGGTTGCTTCAATGTAGCCATTTTTAAGCTCTATTTTTGCACCAAGCTGTTCTAGAGCATCTAAATGAAAGTTAACAGGTCTAGAGCCTATTGCACAGCCTCCTGGCAAGGCAATTCTAGCCCTCCCATACCTAGCAACCAAAGGACCTAAAACTAATATTGACGCTCTCATGGTCTTAACTAGCTCATATCTTGCCTCTGTATCGGTCAGTTCATTTGAGGAGATTGTAAAATCCATATCCTCATTAAGAACAATCTGCGCTCCCATAGAGCCTAGCAATTCAAACATAGTTGTTATGTCTTGAAGAAAAGGAAGGTTTCTAAGAACTATACTTTCTTTACATAAAATAGTTGCTGCGATCATTGGCAATGCAGCATTCTTAGCTCCGGAGCATTTAATAGTTCCGCTTAAACGATTCCCACCTTTGATTAATAATTTTTCCAAATTTTTACCCTACCTTTGTATCTAAACTTAATGCGTGTAAAGAGCCTGACTGAAAATTATCCTTAAGAAGGTTTAACACTTTTTTATGCTGCTCTATTATAGAAATTCCCTTAAAAGATGAAGAAGTTACAACTAATTTAAAATTACACGAATCACCATCAAAAGAGCAATTTGCATCTGGAATACCCTCAAGGATAATTTTTTGTATAGCCTCTCTATCCATCGATTCCAGCATCTCCAGCATCAGATATCCAATTCTTTAAAATCATCTCGATGTCACCGTTATGGTTATTAGCTAGGGCTTGAAATTGATTTCTAAATGTTAAGCCTAAATTAACCCCATTCACGATTATATTTACAATCATCCATTGATTATTAGATCTTCTTAATTTATATGATATTGGATATTTAGTACTTCCCGTATCAAGCATCTGCTTTACTTCCATGCTCTTAAGCCCCGACCAATCATCTTCACCTGGAATGGTATTTATTGACTGATCTCCCCATTGCGCCAATGTTTCAGCATAAGTATCTAATAGAGAATTTCTAAAAATTGCAACAAAATCTTTTCTTTGCTGCGGCGAGGAGGCTTGATAATATTTTTTCCCCATAACACTAGCCGCAACCCTTCTAAAATCGATCATTGGATCAAATATTTCTTTTATTTTATCCTCATAAGCATCTCTATCTTTTGAAAATAAATCTTTATTTTCAATAAGAACTTGAACCATTTTTTGTGCGTTAGTATCTATGAAAATATAAGGATCTTCCTCAGAAATTAGAGGTAATGAACTTAGTAATAAAATAGAGATATAAAAATAATTTTTATGTAAGGCGAACATTGTTCTATTATAGCATTTGAAACATAATAAAAATTCATCGAACCTATGAAAAAATATAATTATATTGCGTCTGCTAAGAGAACATTTAAAATTGAGGCTGATGCCATAAAAGACCTTACCAATCAACTTGATAATAACTTCTCATTACTATGTGACGAGATAAAAAATAACGAAGGAAAATTCGTAATTATGGGTGTTGGCAAATCAGGTCACATAGGACAAAAAATTTCTGCAACGCTTTCTAGTACTGGCACAGGATCTGTTTTTATCCACCCTACTGAAGCTGCGCATGGTGACATGGGACTAATTGATAAAAAAGATATCGTCTTATTAATATCAAACTCCGGTGAAACTGACGAAATAATTAATATCCTGCCTTCTTTAAAAAGGCTTGCTTCAAAAGTAGCATCTCTTACGAGTAACAAAAATTCATCAATATCAAAATCTTCTGATATTCCAATTATTATCAAAACTAAAGAAGCATGCCCTCTTGACCTGGCTCCAACATCCTCGACAACCGCTGCTCTTGCCTTTGGAGACGCCCTAGCAATAGCTTTATTGGAATCTAAAGGATTTACAAAGAATGATTTTGCAAGCTCGCATCCTGCTGGTAAGTTGGGTAAAAAATTAATTACTCAGGTTCATCACATAATGCACAAAGATTTAGAAATACCTAAAGTAAAAGATAGCACTCTTCTAAGCGAAGCATTGCTAGAAATAACAAATAAAGGCCTGGGAATAACATTGGTTACAAATAAATCTAAAGTCGTTGGAATCTTTACTGATGGAGATCTTAGAAGATGCTTAAATGAAAAAATAGATATTAACTCAACTAAGATAAAAGACGTTATGACTAAGAAATTTAAAACTATAGACTCAATGACTCTAGCGATAGATGCGGCAGAAGTAATGGAAACAAATAAAATATTCACCCTAGTTGTTATGAGTGGAGCTAAGAATGTTGGGGTTCTTTCGATGCATGACTTAATTCAGGCAAGGATCTTATAATTGAATAAAATACTAATATCTTTTTTAGTTTCAGTAGCATGTATATCAAATTTATCTGCAAACACCTTTCTTGATAATCTTATTATTAATTCTGATTCCGTAGAGATAAAAAAGAATAATAGCCAAATAGTATTTCTTAACGATGTTCGGATAGAAACAGAACTTCTATCAATAAAAGCAGATATCGCTCTTTACGATAATATTAAAAAAATAATGTCTCTTAAAGGAAGTCCTTCTTTAATTAGATCGACTTCGGACGTGCAAAATTTTAAAGGTAATGCAGATGAGATAGTTTTTTATAGCAACAGTAAAATTCATCTTCTAGGGAATGCATCGATGGATTATGACAATATAAAAATCTCATCTAGCTCAATAATCTTCAATCCTCAAAATGGAATGGTGTCTTCTGATGAATAACCTCAAGATACAAGCTTCTTAAAATGCTTACTTTACAAAATATTTCAAAATCAATAAAAACAAAGAAAATTGTTGATAGTATTAGCTTTGATATAAAGCCTGGAACCATTAATGGGCTACTTGGACCAAATGGCGCCGGGAAGACAACAACCTTTTATTTAATTGCTGGATTAATAAAATGTGATAACGGTAAGATTTTTTTTAATGGTGAAGATATTACATCCTTGCCTATGCATAAGAGATCTAAAATAGGAATTAAAT
>CAJXAZ010000021.1 GCA_913050015.1 uncultured Gammaproteobacteria bacterium | reverse complement strand
AATGGTGATATTGGTGGTTACAGCGCCCCTGGAGGCGCTATAACAAAAAAGAAGCTCTTACTAAAAGAAGGCTTAAAGTTCTAAAGCTTTTTCAATCTTCCAATTTACAAATCTAAAATGATCCTTAGCTCCTTTATTTCCATAAGAAGTTTTTGTAAATGTTTTAATTTTAACTAGAGAAGCATAGATAGCTGATCTTGAAATCTCATCATAATCTTCATCGCTTAGACCTTCTATTAATGCATCAACATATCTTGATTGAAGATTCATTTTAAAAGTATTAGGAGTTTCCTTGGCAACAAAAATACCTTCAAAAAGATCGTTAAGAACTTCAGATGGCATATAGGTATTGCCATACTGAGAACTATCTATAAGTCGCATCATTACATCTGGATGTAAAATGTGAGCTAAGACAGTTCCTTGCATTCTAATAACAAGCTTATGTAATTGAGGATCTTCATTTCCTCTTTCCTGGCTACTGTATGCTGCTCTCTTTTGGTTTTGAAGATTCTTTAATAAATTTTCGTCAAATACAAAGGCATCATTAGCTAATAGTTTGGAAGTTATTAAATTCATTGCTCTTTTTTGATCTTCATAAGCAACAGCCTCAAATGGAGTAAGTTCACTATTTTGATCCGTCACCATTCTATTAGAGTAGACACCACCAATTAATCTTGAGACGCCTTCCATAAACCTACCTTTTTCTCTTGTTAAACTTAAGAAAGCCGATCTAAATTCAGTTGATGTTTTGCCATCTTTAAGAAATATTGAAGGTAGTTCTATAATTTTTGCATCAATAATTTCCATTCTCTCAGATGTATAGGTAACAGGGTCACCTGATAGATCATATCTTTTTGCTCTTGGATCAACATTTCTTCCAGGGGAACTCATAGCATCGCCATCAGTTCCAAATATATATTCAGGGATAGAAGACTTAGATAATATTTCTGATTTCTCCTCTGGAGTTAGATTCGGGGTATATCCAAATTCTATAGCCCATCTATCATAAATACCTGGAGCATGTGGGAAGAAGTTTCCTTGCTTAGTTCCTGCTGGGGCTAAATTAATTGGATCATAATCCATGACAGAGCCAATATGACTTTTCCCTGTTATTGATACGTCATGAATCTCTTTAGCATCATAAATCCAACTTGATTTAAAATTATGTCTTAGGCCAAGTGTATGACCAACCTCATGCATTGTTAATGAAATTATCCATTGTTCTAAAGGATCGTTATCTTCAGAGTATCCCCATAATTTTCTTAAAGCATATCCTCTTTTAATAGCACTAAATTCTTGGACTATATCTGCAGCGATAATCTCACCTGTTCTTGGATTGGCAATACTTGGGCCATATCCTGAAAATTGAGGATTAGGAGTTGAGGCCCATCGAACTACATTGTACTCAACATCTCCTGCATCCCATTCCGCATCATCCGGTTGGATTTTTGCAACAACTGCATTTTTAAAGCCAGCTTGCTCAAAAGCAGCATTCCATCCCTCAATACCTTTAACTACAAATGGTCTTATTTCCTCAGGTGTTGAGTTTTCAACCCAGTAAACTATTGGCTCTACAGGCTCTGATAGCTCAGCCCCTGGATCCTTTTTAACTAATCTCCATCTGTTCATTAAATCTCTAGCAGGGTATGTGTCATAAGAAGAGAGGTCTGTTACCTTTTCCGAAAAATATCCGATTCTTTGATCTGCTATTCTTGATTCAAAATTATCATCAGGCATCTCTATAAATGAATGCCTTACTGAGATATATGTATATCTAACATCAGCAACTGCATCTATTGGAGCACCTGCTTTTGGTTTTGGATTGAAGAACCCATAATTAACTTCTACAGCTGTATTTTTAGAATAATTTCTTACATCATTTATAAATGTTTTTGCCTTATCCATTCTTCCTAGGTTTAAATCATAATATTCCATATATTCTTTAGGTATATTGGGCGTTATTCCCTCTAGCATCTCGCTTAGAAATAATTTATCTACATTTATAATAAACTTACCTTCTTCCTTAACGACAACCTTAAATCTGCCCATAAAGGCTTCGATAATATTAGTAAGTTGTGACTGTGATATCGCATTTGAATCGTCATAAGTATATTTAGTATTAATTTTATATAAGCCTATATCATCTTTAAATTTTCTAAATTCAAGGATGGACCCATCTCCCATTGACCCGCCGAATGCACCAACATCCTGAGGACCATTTAAGATATATGGAAAGTAAATAAATTCTTTATTAAGCTGACTATCCTCAAGTACTAAAAAATATTTATCCTTTTCTGTTTCATGGATAATATTCATAAACCCATCAATAGCTAAATATTCACCATCTTCCAAAAACTCTTCAATTGTTTCATATTCTTTCTTTTTATCCTTCTTGCCAGATTTCTTTTCATCATCAGAATCTTCTTTACTTGCTTCGGATGTTTCTTGCTTTTCATCTTCAGATGTATCTGCTTGAATGCTTGGAGTGAATGCTGTTAAGCCATAGGCCATAAAAAATATGGATAATATAAAAAATAATTTTTGAGTTTTCATGTACTTCCTTTTAAAAAAATTAGATGTAATTCTATCTTAGAAATTTTTATACTGATAGTATATCTGCATGGAAAATTCATATGTATTGGTAACAGGTGCTTCATCTGGAATAGGCTTACAAATTGCTCAAATTTTTGCTGAAAAAGGTTATAACATTATCCTTACTGCTAGAAGGGAAGATAAGCTAAAAGAGTTTGCTGAAAGTATCTCAAATAGCCATAAAGTAAAGGTTGATTTTATCTCGAGTGATTTGAGCGACCCTAGCGCACCTCAAGATATATACAATTTCTGTAAAAGTCATAATTATCAAATCGATATTTTGGTCAATAACGCAGGGTACGGAATAAAAACTCCATTCCATGAAACGCCAATGGAAGATGAAGAGAAATTTATTAGAGTTCTAGGCGTCTCAGTTATAGCATTATCAAAAATATTTATTCCAGGAATGCTTGAAAGGGGTAATGGAAAAATAATGATAGTTTCCTCTGTAGCTGCTTTTGCTCCACCTTCAGCCATTCAGGCACTATATGGTCCTATTAAGACATTTATGAATAGGTTTAGTGATTCATTGAATATAAATTACAACCGCAAAGGCATAACCTCTACTGCTGTTTGTCCTGGCTTTACAGTTACTGATTTTCATACGGCAAGTGGAGTTCAGGGTGAAATGGATAAGGTACCTGCATTTCTAAAATTTAGCTCGCATCAAATAGCAAGTGAAGCTGTTGAAGCAACCCTTAAAGGTAAACCTTTATGCGTCCCAACTAAGACTTATAGATTTTTAGTTTTTTTACTAAAATATGTTCCACAACCAATTATGAACTTACTTAGCTCATCTCTTGCTCCAGGAAGATATAACGAAAAATAGATAGCTAAGCGTTATTTAGAATACTGTCAGCTACAAAGGCATTGCTCATTCTTTCTTGTCCAAAAGTTGACATTGGTCCATGCCCGGGAATAAATTTAACATCACTACCAAGTGGCCATAGTTTCATAGCAATAGAATCTAGAAGATCTTGATGATTTCCGCCCGGTAAATCTGTTCTCCCAATTGAACCCTTAAAAAGAACATCTCCAACTAAAGCAAGTTTGGATGCTTTGTTAAAAAAAATGATGTGACCTGGTGTATGGCCGGGACAAAAATATACATCTAAGGTTAACTCACCAACAGTTACCTCATCTCCTTCTTGAAGCCACTTATCTGGACTGCAATTTCTTGATTGCATTCCAAACATCTCACCTTGTGCCTTAAGTTCATCAAGTAAAAACTTATCATCCATATGAGGCCCATGAATTTCTAGCTTAAGAATTTCTGCTAATTCAGAAGCTCCACCTGCATGGTCAATATGACCGTGTGTTAATAAAATCTTCTCAGGAATTAGATCATTTTCTTGGGCCATAGAAAGAAGAGACTCTATATCTCCACCCGGATCTACAAAAGCACATTTTTTTGTTGAAGAACAATAGATTATTGAAGCATTCTGTTGGAAAGGTGTTACCGGATTAATTAACGCTTTTATTTCTGACATTGATACAATATTAATGTTGTTTAAATAATAGTTGTTATTATGCCGATTAAGATTAATAAAGATAATGGTATCGCTCAAATCACTATAGATTGCCCTCCTGTGAATGCCCTTACTTCTGAGGATTTAAAGTCAATGCATATCGCAGTTGATAGTCTATCTTTTGATAATTCTATTAAAGTTGTGATTATAAATGCTGTTGGAAATGGCTTCTGTGCTGGAGCCGATAGGGGAGAGCACTCACCTGAAGGAGGCGCTCAGGACAAAAATATTATAAAAAGCGTCCACGATAATTTATGGAAACTATCTCTATCTATTCATCGCTGCAATATTCCAGTTATTTCCTCTTGCCATGGCTTCGTTATTGGAGCTGGAGTGTTTATTCCTTTTTCAGCTGATTTCTCTCTAGCAACAAAAGATACCTACTTTAAATTACCAGGAATTGATTTTAAGGTTCTGCTTGGGATGGCTCATGCAAATAGGATAATGCCTATCCAGATTGTAAAAAAAATGATTTTCACAGGCGAGTCAATTTCATCAAAGGACTTACATTCCTTTGGCGGTCTTCTTTCTATTTGCGATAACGAAAATGAATTGCATAAGGCCGTTAATAATCTTGCTATCCAGTTAACCGAAAAGGATAGAGAGTCTCTTGTAATATCCAAAAAATTATTAAATGAATCTGAACCGTACAAGATTGACGAAAATTTTAGAAACGAGCTAGATGCAACATTTAACTTTAATAATAAGCAATAAATAGCATTATTAAAAAGAATGATAATTATTTATCAAAATTTCTTAATATCATATAAAATATAACTAAGATTTATTTAAAACGGAGAAGTCAATGACTCAAAAACCATCAAGAGAAGAAGCCTTAAATGCAGTACGAACACTTATCTCATGGGCAGGGGATAATCCTGATAGAGAAGGGTTACTTGAAACTCCTGATAGAGTAATAAGATCATATGGCTCATTCTTCGGTGGATATGCTGAAGATCCCGAAGCTGTTCTTGGTAAAACTTTTGAAGAAGTTGAGGGATATGATGATGCTGTAATAGTTAGAAATATTCGTGTTGAGTCTCATTGTGAACATCACATGGTCCCAATTGTTGGCGTTGCCCACGTTGGTTATATTCCAAATCAAAGAGTTGTCGGTATTAGTAAACTTGCAAGAGTTGTTGATATCTATAGCAAGAGACTTCAAACTCAAGAAACTATGACAGCCTTGATTGCTGATACTATTAATAGAGTTCTTCAGCCAAAAGGGGTTGCCGTCGTTATAGATGCAAATCATGAGTGTATGTCTACTAGAGGAGTTCATAAAACTGAATCAAGTACAATTACAAGTAGGATGCTTGGAAGTTTCAGAGATAATATCGAGACTAGGGCTGAATTTATGAACTTAATAAATTCACCTAAAAACTTTTAGATGATCGGGGAGTCGATACTTTCTAGTATCAATCCAACTATTCCAATAATTTTAGCTTCTGGCTCTGAAAGCAGGAAAGTAATGCTGGAAGATGCTGGCATTAAATTTGATGTAATCACCTCCCATGTAGATGAAGATATTCTTAAGCAAGAAATATCATCACAACCTTTTGAAAAGCAGGTAATTGCACTTGCTGCAGCTAAGGCATTGGCAGTAAGCAAGCAATATCCAGATCATATTGTCATTGGTGGAGATCAGATGTGTGTCTGGGAGAATCAATTATTTGATAAACCTGGCTCTGCTGAAAAAGCCATAGAAAACCTTAAGCAATTATCAGGAACAGAGCACTTTCAGCATAGTGGTATTTGTATCTATAAAGATAGTAAGCCTCTGTGGGAGTATTCTGAGAGAGTTACTCTGAAGATGCATGACTTATCAGACGAAGAGATTGTTAATTATGTAAAGCTTGAGAATCCTATTCATGCAGCAGGTGCTTATAAATTTGAATCTTTAGGGTGTAATTTGTTTTCCTATGTAGACGGTTCTTCATATACAGTTAGAGGTATGCCATTATTACCGTTACTAAAGTCTTTAAGAGACTTAGAAATTATTAGTTTAAAAAATATTTAATGAAAACATATCAAGTTATTAAAACCTTTGGAGCCGAAAGAGGATTTTCATGTGCTTTTAGGCAATGGAGAGCCACTTCTGATTGCAGGTTAATTCATGGCTATAGCCTTGGTTTTAAATTTGTTCTAGAAACTACTGAGCTTGATGATAGATCATGGGTTTATGATTTTGGTGAATTTAAAGTGATTCAAGATTGGATCAAGGATCATTTTGATCATACTTTAGTTATTTCATCTGATGATCCCGAATATGATAGCTTAAAAAATCTTGGAGATAATTTAGGGGTCGCAAAGGTAGTTATAATGGAGAATGTTGGTTGTGAGAAATTTGCTGAACTTACCTATGACTTTGCTAATAAATTTATTTCAGATCAAACTCAAGGAAGAGTAAATTTAATCTCAGTTGAAGTTTTTGAACATGGTGCTAATAGTGCAGTCTTTAAAAATTTATAATACCCTCGAAGGCAATAAAGAAGATTTTATCCCTCTTGATAAGAGTCATGTAAAGATATATGCATGTGGGCCAACTGTTTACAATTATGCTCATATTGGCAATGCAAGAATGGCAGTTGTATTTGATACGCTTGTAAGAGTGCTGAGATATTCCTATCCAAAAGTTACCTATGTTTCAAACATTACTGATATCGATGACAAGATCATAGATGCGGCTAAAGAGCTAAACGTTTCAATTGGTGATATTACCCAAAAATATACAAATATCTATAACGAAGATATGTCTAAATTATCAGTATTACATCCTGACATCCAACCCAAGGCAACTGAATATATACCAGAAATGATAGACCTTATATCTGATCTGATTGCAAAAGAGCATGCTTATGAAAGAGAGGGGCACGTATTATTTCATGTTCCATCATATGCAAATTATGGACTTTTATCTAATAGAAATAGAGAAGAGCAAATTGCAGGTAGTAGGGTAGATGTAGCTCCATTTAAAAAAGATCCAGCTGATTTTGTTTTATGGAAGCCTAGTACTTCAGAACAACCTGGCTGGGATTCTCCATGGGGTTTCGGAAGACCTGGATGGCATACAGAGTGCTCTGCAATGTCTGAAAAAACTTTAGGACTTCCATTTGACATTCATGGAGGAGGCAGGGACTTAACATTCCCTCATCATGAAAATGAGATAGCACAAAGTTGCTGTTCAAGTGCGGATATAAATAACCCTAATTCCTATGCTAATTATTGGATGCATAATGGCTTTGTTACGGTTGATGGAGAGAAAATGTCTAAATCATTAGGCAATATAATCCTAGTAAAAGACTTAGCAGAAGACTTTGATGGAGAGGTTATTAGACTTGCTCTTTTATCATCTCACTATAGACAAGGGTTGGATTGGAATGAGCAGATTGCACACCAATCTAAAAAATTATTAGACAAGCTATACAATATTTTATTAGAGTTATCTGATATTAAATCAGATACTAATGAGAGCCTTCCTGATGAGGTAAGGGACTCTCTTTTTGACGATCTAAATACACCTTCAGCAATTACCTATCTAAATAAAATTGCTAAAGATTATAAAAATATTACAGACGACCAAAAGAGCTCCTTTAAGTCCAAGCTTCTATTAACATCCTCTCTCTTGGGTATCCTGCAAGCTGATCCTTTAAAATGGTTTGAATTTGATAATGATTCATCGGGTATAGACTCTGAGCAAGTTGAAAAACTTATAGCTGAAAGAATGATGGCTAAAGAGGTAAAAGATTTTGAAAAGGCAGATCAAATAAGAAATGAATTAGATGCCATGGGAGTTATTCTAAAAGATAGTAACTCAGGCTCAGAATGGACTCTTAAGTAATAAATTTAACCTTTCTCAAATAGCTCTCTTTTAACGAGCAATTCTAATAAATTCATGTATTATTCTTATTGATATTAATTTTTAAAAATAGGGAAAAATATGAAAAAAATAACTTTAATGATAGCCATTCTTGGCATCAGTACTTTTACATTTGCAGATCATCATGCAGATTCAAGTGAGGCTCAAGTTTTAAAAGCCTTGTCAGCATATATGGATGCTAGAAATAGCAAAGACTATAAAACTGTAGTTGCTATGTCCAGTAAAGCTGGAACTTTAGATACAAATTCAGATGGAAGCTTTCACAAACCTCTAGCCATACAAACAGAAGCTAGTTGGGCACAAGGCGGCGACGCAGTTACTCAACATTTCTATACTGAGGCAACGGCTATTTCAGATGATGTTGTGCATGTTAGATTTTATTCAGAAGGAATGGTCGGTAGCCCTGGTGCTATGAGTGACTATAGAACGAGAGTAACAATGAACTGGGTTAAAGAAGATGGTAAATGGGTTGTAAGAAGCGCTCATTACTCTCCAGCAAGTTATGGCGGCGTTCATAAAACAGTAGCAACTGATTTTGAGGACTAGTAATGAAAAAATTATTTATATTATTACCACTTCTTAGTTTAAGTTTCTTCGCTTATAGCGCTCATCATGAAAGCGGCGAGCATGACAAGAAGATGTTTGAGAACAATTTTGCATATCTATCAACTTATACTATGCCTGCAGGATCCAATCCGTCAGTCTTAGGGAAAAGTCTATTAAAGAACGTTAAGGAACTTCAAGAAGATGGTTACAATGTTTGCGGTTTATACAGGCATTCATTTGGAGGAGATAGAGCTTTTTACTCCTTTTGTTATTTTGATTCTTGGGAGCAATTTGCTGAAATTAATGACAAGCCAGGAGCTGGAGACGTAAGGCAGATCTACGGTGATCATTCTGACAACATAGTGGCAATAGTTGAAAAAAATCTATCTAAAAAGACACCTCATGTTTTGATGGCATCATATAGCTTTGGCCCTTATCTAACTGATAATGAAAAAAGAGCAAATGCTAAGATTTTATTTGATGCGTATGATACAAGTTTTGGCGGCTGTAATATGATGGAGCACTTCTGGGGAACAGAGCAGGCTTGGTACTTTACATGTGGCTTTGATAGCTATGCTGATTTTGCAAAGAAAGTAAAAACTCTTGGTGATATTCATGAAAATGAATTAGCTGATCTAAAACTTGATGTTATGGATCACTCAGATAACTTGATGTCTCTTGTAGAATAAGGTTTATCTTTTAAATAGAACCCTCCTTTATGGAGGGTTTTTTTATGGTGCCCTCTGCAGGAATCGAACCTGCAACTAATCCTTAGGAGGGATCTGTTATATCCATTTAACTAAGAAGGCAGTATCACTAAATTGGTTCCTAGGATTATAATATTTAAATGAAATTTTTACTAAAGTGTATTTCCCTTATTCTTTTTTGTAGTTTTAGTGCATCCTTAATTCAATCTAATTTTGGAAAAGTTGATGTAAGTTCTATGAAGCTCCCAACAGATAACGGGCAGCACCTAGTCTTTGATTTATATAAACCAAATTCAGCGACTAGTAAAAATAAGGCACCTTTTATTGTCGTTGTTCCTGGATTCCAAAGATCAAAAGAAGCGCTATCAAATATAGCTATCGAGCTTTCAAGAAGAGGCATGGTGGTAGCTTTAATTGACCCATATGCTCAAGGTCTTTCAAGTTCATCTAGAAGTAAAAGAGCTGCAACAACTCAGGGATATGGAATGTTTGCTTTGGTTGAGCTTGCACATACTGGAAGCTTTTTAAATTATATAGATATAAATAAGATTGCAAGCACCGGTCACTCAATGGGCGGAAATGCTGCTATTAGAGGAGCTAATTATTTTGGGAAACAAGCAATTAAAAATAATGAACCCAGCATGCTACATTCAGTATTTGTATCAGGCTATGTGCTCACCCTTTTAGACGATGTCCTTAAAGATATTAGATCTAATATCGGCGTTAGTTATGCTTTGTATGATGAAGGAGCATTTAGAAATGAATTAAAGGGTTGGGATGCCTCAAATATGAAGATTGCTCCAGAATCTATTAGAGTAGTAAATTCTGGTATTAGTAATGCCGATAATGTCTTGGAGGAGGTTGAGTTAGGAAAATACTATGGGTCTCTAGGTACTAGGTCTTTGCGAGTAATTCATAATGAAAACTTAATTCATCCGTTTCAGCCCTACAATAATCAAGCTACAGCAAATCAAATAGAATACTTTGAGAAAGTTTTTGATATCAAATCAAATATAGATTCTTCTAATCAAATTTGGCAATTTAAAGAGTTGATGACATTAATATCTATGATCACTGCCATGATCATGCTTCTGCCTTTATCGAGAGTTTTACTATCTTCAAAAGCGTTTAGCTCTCTGGTTAAAAATGTTCCAAAACCTCTTCCAGTTCAAAATAAAAAATCCAAAATAATTTTCTGGATAATTTTTTTCTTGGGAGCCTTAATAGCTTGTCTTTCCTATATTCCGATGGTTGATGCAGCTAAAAGTATATTTGTTGCTGCCTCAAGTAGAGACTTAACTTGGTTCTTTCCTCAACGAATGAATAACTCTGTAATGTTGTGGGCTACCTTTAACGGAATAATAGGCTTAATTTTATTTACACTTTCTTATCAATTATTTGGAAAAAAACATGGCGTATCTTCAAGCTCATGGGGAGTTGAGGCTAATCTTAATTATCTTATAAAGACTTTTGCATTAGCGCTTTTAATTTTTTCTATTTATTACTCGTTTTTATTCTTAATTTATTATATTTTCCATGTTGATTACAGATTTTGGTTTATGGGGGTCAGAATATTCCAACCAGAATTATTAATCGTTCTAGCTATGTATGCCCCATTCTTTTTTGTTTTCTTTTTTTCTAATTCATTAAGAGTAAATGGTGCAATGAGAATAGAAGGGCAACCAGAATGGCTTTCCATGCTCACGGCAGGATTTGCTAATTCATTGGGACTGTTATTAATAATAATTATCCAATATGTAACTTTTGCAAAAACAGGGACTGTCTTTTGGACAACAAACTGGCTAAGCGTAAATTTACTATTTGCTATTGTTCCGATGATGTTCGTATTGCCATACTTTAATAGGTACTTTTTTTATATGACAGGAAGAGTTTATCTCGGACCCATGGTCACAACTTTAATATTTATAATGATTCTTTCAACTAATACAGTTTTGTATTTACCTATATAATATTGATGATATGAACATTACATTACCAGACGGAAGTATTAGAGAATTAGAGCAAGGGTCAACTGGTTTGGACTTAGCTTCTAGTATTGGAGCTGGTCTTGCTAAAGCTGCACTTGCTGTAACCGTCAATGGCATTCAGAAAGACCTAAATGACCCCATTAATGAAGATTCAAAGGTCTCCATAATAACCATAGATTCAGATGATGGCTTAGAAATAATGAGGCATACATTAACTGCTCAGGTTCTAGCCAGAGCTGTAAAGAATTTATTTCCAGGAACAAAGCTTGCTATAGGTCCAACTATTACAGATGGGTTTTATTACGACTTTGAATTCAAAAAAGCTATATCACCTGAAGACTTAGACTCGATTGAAAAAGAGATGAAAAAAATCATTTCATCTAATTCACTAATAACAAAAAAACTTAATACAAAAGAAGAGGCTATTGAGATATTTAAATTAGAGGGAGAGCCTTATAAGGAATCTATTATTAATGATTCCGAGCAAGAAGATGGCTTTCAACTTTACTATCAAGATGATTTTAAATTTGTTGATTTATGCCGAGGTCCGCACATCCCAAGCCTTAAGCACATAGGCGCATTTAAATTACTAAAAATAGCAGGAGCATATTGGAAAGGCGATTCTAATAATAAAATGCTCACTAGAATATATGGAACTGCATGGAAGAATGAGAAAGATCTAAGCGCGTACTTAGATAGAATTGAGGAAGCTGAAAAAAGAGATCATAGAAAGTTAGGCAAAGAAATGAACTTATTTCATTTCCAAGAAGAAGCTCCTGGCATGGTTTTTTGGCATCCGGATGGCTGGACAATATACAGACTCTTAGAGAGTTATATGAGATCTAATTTAGAGCTATGTGGTTATAAAGAGATTAAGACACCTCAAGTTCTAGATAGAAAATTATGGGAAGCCTCAGGTCATTGGGATAAATATAGAGAAAATATGTTTATTACAGAAATTGATGAAGAGCATGCTAATGAGAAAAGAGTTAATGCATTGAAGCCAATGAACTGTCCTTGTCATGTCCAGATATACAATCAAGGACTTAAGTCCTATAGGGACCTTCCTTTAAGATTGGCTGAATTTGGATCATGTCATAGATACGAAGCATCTGGAACTATGCACGGACTAATGAGGGTGAGAGGGTTCACCCAGGATGATGGGCATATTTTTTGTACAGAAGAGCAGATAGAATCAGAGACAGGGTTATTTATTGAATTACTTTCTCGTATTTATAAAGATTTAGGTTTTGAAAAGTTTGATATTAAACTTTCGACGCGTCCTGAAATTAGAGTTGGCAGTGATGAGGTTTGGGATAAGGCAGAAGACGCTTTAGAATCAGCAATTAAAAATCTTGGCCTTCCCTACAAGTTAGAAGAAGGCGGTGGAGCTTTTTATGGCCCTAAGCTTGATTTTGTTTTAACTGATGCTATAGGAAGAGAATGGCAGTGTGGAACTTTCCAGGCAGATTTCAATCTTCCTGAGAGACTAGATGCTGAATATGTAGGAGAAGACGGCTCTAAGCATAGGCCCGTTATGATTCATAGAGCCATCCTTGGATCCTTTGAAAGATTTATTGGCGTATTAATAGAGAACTATTCGGGTAAGCTTCCTTTTTGGCTAGCACCAGTTCAAGTTGCAGTAGCGACTATTATTTCCGATGCTGATGAATATGCTAATGAAATTATCACTAAGCTAAGCGAAGTTGGTATTAGGTGTAATGCTGATCTTAGAAACGAAAAGATTAGCTATAAAGTTCGCGAGCATAGCTCAACTAAGGTTCCAGTAATTATTGCTCTTGGTAAAAGGGAGCAAGAAAATAGAACTGTTTCCATAAGACGAATGGATAGCGATAAAACAGAAACCTATGAATTAGAAGAGGCTATTAAAATTTTAAGCGAAGAGAATACTCGCCCTAATTAAAATATGGCGATATGTTTTTTATAAAAATATTTATTCTGCCAATCAAATTTTATAGATATTTTATATCTCCTTTAACGCCACCATCTTGTAGGTTTGACCCAACATGCTCGCAATATGCCCTTGAATCAATTGAAGAGTTTGGAGTTTTTAAAGGCATATATCTCGCTGTTATTAGAATATCTAAATGTCATCCTTGGCATAACGAAAAGTAGTACTATTTATGATTTATATTAGACATTATAACTAATTAATATACCTGTTTTTTATATATATATTTAGTGATATAGTTTTGGGGTAACCAGTTCTAATTCCATATAGGGGGATAAATTATGAACAAATTATTTAAGAATGTATTAAGTTGTAGTATAGGTTTTCTTTTCGTTTTTTCTTTGAACATCGCTGCTCAAGAGATTGAGGAAGTTGTTGTCACAGCTACTAAAAAAGCGGAATCAGTTCAAGATTTAGCTATATCCATTGAAGCTTTTACGGCAGAGTCATTGGAGAAAAACTTAGTTAAGGATTCATCCGATTTAGCTGAAATAGTTCCAGGTTTAATTACTGACAAAGGAATTGGATCAGGCTCATCTTATGCAATTAGAGGAACTGGATCATACGGAGTAGGTGCTGCTGTTGTTGGAGCTGTCGTAGTTGCAACCAACGGTCATGATTCTGGAGCAGGGGCCTTTGCCGATATAGGCTTTCTTGACATTGAGCGTATTGAGGTACTTAAAGGACCACAAGGAACGTTATTTGGAAGAAATGCTGTTGTAGGTGCAATCAACTTGATTTCTGCGAGACCGACTGCAGAGTACGGTGGCAAGTTTGACATCGTTTCAGGTTCTTATGGTCAACAAGATATAACAGGTGTTATTAACCTACCTATCACCGATCGTCTTGCTGCTAGACTTGCTGTAACAACCTCTGTTAGAGATGGTCTAACAACCAATATAAGAGATGGTTCTAAATTTAATGACAAAGATGCTGAAGGAATGAGATTATCAATAGACTATGACATTAATGATACGTCTACTCTTGAATTCACTCATTTCATTAACAATGCAGATGATAATAGAAATAACATAGGTACTATAGTTTGTGAAACTCATGCCCTATTTGGATGTAATCCTCTTACTGTAGGCAGTATTAATCAGAGTGCTGATTCAAGAGGAAGTACAGCTGCAGTATTTAACCTTGTTGCTGGCTTAGAAGGTAGTGCTTTTGTAAACCAAAATGTTGGTGCTACTGTGGCTTCTAGTTTTCGTGAAGCTAACTTAACAAGAAATCCAGTTCACAAATCTGAGTACTCTCTTACACAGCTAGCCTATAACACTGAGTTATCAGATGAGATAACTATGAACGTTAAACTATCGCATACAATCAGAGATTACTATCATATGGTAGATAATGACTATGGTCATACTACAAAAACATTTCCTGGTATTCTTGCTGGGTTAGGCCTACCTCCTGTCTCATTCACTGGTACTTTTGGTGGAACTTTCAACGGAGATAAATACGGTTTTACTGAAAATGTAACAGGCGATAGAACTTATGAGTTCTCAAATGCTGAATCTAATAGTAATCAAGCTGAGATAAGTTTTATTTCAGATTATGAAGGACCTATTAACTTTGTAGCTGGTATTTATAGCTATGACTCAAGATCTCACAACAGATACCAAGTGCAAACTGCTGCTTGGAACTTAACAGGTAATTTCTCTAATCATCCATATTCAAAAATACTTTACGGCGGTGCATTCGATGCATACGGTGGAATTCCTTTTTATCAGACATGGGTTTTAGGTGGATTGGCAGGAAGTGCTGCTTGTGCATCAGGTGCATTAGGCGCTGGAGCTGCAGCATCACCTAGTACAGCTAATCCATATTGTTTATCTGGTTTGCTTGCTGCAACTGGTAATTCAACGCCATATCATGTTCCTACTGAGCTATCAGGCTATCTTAATGACGATCACGTAAG